>CAYOKF010000038.1:0-10822 GCA_964404475.1 uncultured Dehalococcoidaceae bacterium
TATACGGAGACCAGAGACCTCTGGGAGGAAGGGAATATACTGCTGATTGAAGGTAAGGTACGGGTGAGGGATGACCGTGCGCAGCTTAACTGTGATAATGTAAGCCAATACCAGCCGGAGGCACAACCATCTCTTCCGGTAGAGCGCGTGCCTGAGGTAACGGCGGTGGCTGAAGATAAGAAACCGCCAGCCGAAAGTAACCGGCTGGCAATAAATATCAGTCAGACGGAAGATAAGGGTAGTGATATCGCCCGCTTGAACCAGGTAATCGCTATTCTTAGAGATTATCCCGGAGATGACGAAGTCAAATTAGCTATCGTCAACGGCAACAAGGTGACCAACCTTAAGCTGGCCAGTATCTATACCGGATATTGTCCCGAGCTACACCAGCGGTTATCCGCGGTAGTCGGCGAATCCGGACTAAAAGCAGAGAAGACCAGCGGATAGCCACCATTGCTCATCAGTGATAGAATGTCGGGGAGTCTCATACTAAAACGGGAAAGAGCCTAAGATGTCTTCAGGTGATTTATATCAGGGTCACCGGAAACGGTTGCGGGAGAAGTTCCTCAAATCAGGACTGTCCGGCTTCCACGACTATGAAATCGTGGAGTTACTGCTGAGCCTGGGCACGCCGCGCAAGGACTGTAAACAACCGGCCAAAGAAGCCGTCAGGAGGTTCAAAACTCTGCGGGGAGTCCTGGAAGCCCCTCTCGATGAGCTGATGGAAATTGAGGGAATTGGCCCCCATAGCGTCTTTGGCATCAAGCTGGTACAGGAAGCGGCGAGAGAGTTTTTGAAAGAGAAGCTCCTGGATAAGCCCGTCTATAAATCCTCCCAGGAAATCTTTGACTATCTCTACCACTCCATGCGTGACCTTAAGAAAGAAACCTTTAAAGTCATCTACCTCAACGGACAGCACCAGATTATTGATACCGTTGACCTCTTTATGGGAACGGTAAACAGCAGCTCCGTTTCTCTCCGTGAAGTGATGGAGGGCGCCCTTAAATCCAGTGCCGTCTCAGTTATTTTTGTCCACAACCACCCTTCAGGCAACCCGGAGCCAGGTACCCATGACAAGGACCTGACCAGAGACCTGGTCTATGCCGGTAAGATTATGCGGATTAATGTCCTGGACCATATTATCATCGGTGATAACCGGTACTACAGCTTCGCCGGCGACGGACTGATCGAGGAGTACGAGCTGGATTTCCTGAACCTGAAATTAAGAGGCACCTCTGAAGGGAAAAAGAGGCTGTACCGCGCCAGATTGCTCAACCCCAGGGCCCCCTGGGCGGAAACGAAGTAAAGAACTTTCTTTAATCCCTCACACATAACGGCAAAGCGGATACTTCCGGGCGGGAACTACCTGCCCGGATTTCTTATAACAAGGGCAAAAAATGCGAAAAAGGTATTGACAGGGGGAATAATGAGAGTATAATGGAATTCGCCTTAACCTTTTTTATATACCTTGGGAAGTATGTAGCCTTTAACAACCCATCCTGTTTCCCTCTACTAACCTGAAGGAGATACAGCTTGCGGGGTAATGTCAGGAACACCGGCATCAGCGCCGTGGAGTCAGCCCGATGGGGCACCCACCTGTGTCAATTCTATAATTTCAAACAAGACCTGTTTGATGTGTTGGTGCCGTATTTTAAATCCGGCCTGGAGAGTAATGAGCTCTGCATCTGGGTTACTCCGGAAAAGCTTGGTGAAGAAGAAGCCGAAGCCGAAATGAGAAAAGCTGTCCCTGATTTTAGTAACTACCTGCGGAAAGGACAGATAGAATTTATCCGTGTCTCTGACTGGTATCTCAAGGACGGCGTTTTCAACCGGCAGAGGGTTCTCAAGAACTGGCTTGATAAAGTCAGCCAGGCACGTGACCGGGGTTATGACGGCATCAGGGTAACCGGTGACACATCCTGGTTAAAAGATAGTGACTGGCAAGAATTTATCGACTATGAGAAGCAGATAAATGATGTCATCCGCAAGTATCCGATGCTGGCTCTTTGCACTTACCACCTTGCCGAGCGCAGGATCAGTGAAATCACCGAGGTGATGCGCAGCCACCATTATTCTCTTCTCAAATATAAGGAGGAGTGGACAGTAGCTCAGGAAGCGTACTGTCAGGTGGATCTGTTGTCCAATGTGCTAAACTCAAACCTGAGCCCGCTGCATAGCAGGTTTCTGAAGGCAGGTCTGGAGGGGCTCAGTGAACAGGAAACTTTAGAGTTATTGTTCAGCCTGGTATCATCTCCCAGGCAGGCCAGGCAACAGGCGATGCAGTGCCTGAAGTACTTCAGAAACCTGAGGGAACTTCTGGCGGCTTCCCCGGAGGAATTTCTGGAGGCCGGACTGGACATTAGCTGTGTCTTTTGTGTCAAGCTGCTACGGGAATTCCCGGCAATGATTCTAAAAGAGAGGATGATTAGCCGGCCTGTTGCCGGCAGCTCCATGGAGGTCTTTGACTACCTGTACTACTCAATGCGGGACCTGAAGAAAGAGGTCTTCAAAGTCATTTATATCAACCGGCGCAACGAGATTATGGATATTGCTGACCTGTTTGAAGGAACGGGAGATTCCATCCACATTCATCCCCATGAGATTGTCGAAAGTGCGATTAAGCGGGATGTCGGCGGGTTGCTCTTCGTCCACAACCATCCCTCGGGCAATCCTGTCCCCAGCAAGAGTGACAAACAGTTAACCAGAGACCTGGTCTTCGTCGGCAATATTCTCCAGATTAAGATACTGGACCATATCATCATCGCCGCAGACAGCTACTTCAGTTTCGCCGACGAGGGGCTGATCCAGAAATATGAAGACAGCTTCATGGACATCAAGATAAAAAATTCCCGCCTTTCACAGCCGCCTCATCCGCACTACGGTATCGCGGCCAGCAGAGTCCAGGACAAACATAGATGGGGTCTCTGACGCTTAAATTGCTCAAGCGCCTGACCGATATTAAAATTTCCTGACCGGGAAACTTCCGGTTCAGCGCGGCGTAAATCTATCCACGAGCGCCGGCTGAGTTCTCCAGTTGAAGCAGGAAATTTTTGGTTGCGATACCCCCGGTAAAGCCGCCCGGTTTACCGTCACTGGCTACCACCCGGTGGCAGGGGATGATGATTGGCAGTGGATTTCTGCCCAGAGCCTGCCCCACCGCTCTTGCCGCCCCCGGCTGCTTGAGCCGTTCCGCCACCCAATGGTAACTTCTGGTCTCTCCGTAGGGAATGCGGCAGGTTGCCTCCCATACCCGGCGCTGGAAGGCAGTGGCACCGGACAGGTCCAGAGCAGTGGGGAAAATAACATAGCGGCCAGTGAAATAAGCCCGAAAACGCGCGATCAGTTCTGGAAACAGGTAGTCAGACCACACCGCATCGATGAGACTGGCACCGAGTGAACGGTGGGCTTCTTCTTGCGAAGGCTGCGGCAGAGTGGTACGCCGCAGCCCCGTGTTTGAACCCAGTACCCCCAGCCAGCCGGCTTCAGTTTCGAAAATTACGTAGCCTAGCTCCCGCTTCATCACCGGCGATACCGCACCGATTATGACTTACCGGCCTGGCGGCGCTGCAGCAGGGCTCCCAGGACGATGAGCAAGGCTCCCAGCAGGATACTGACCACTATCTTGATTAATTGCGGGAAGTCCATGCCGAGAAAGAAGGCGTAAGTATAGATAGCGGTAACATAGGCAACAGCACGGCTCACCGTATGGGCTCCAACCGGCTTCTGCCTTATGGCGCGGTAGATTAACCAGCCAATGAAGAATAGAGAAGCGATAACTGCCACTGCCGTCAGCATTTATTTCACCACCCGATATCCTCAAAGTATTTGCTGAGAAAGGCGAACATGGCCACAGTCAGCAGCAGGGAAGCCAATTTCCCTATCTCAGACAGATAGCGCACGTACTCTGCCGCCAGGTAGCCAACCCCGGCCAGACAGAACAGGATGCCAAAACCGAAGAGAACGTATTCTATCTTCATCTGTCTCTTACACCTCTCAAATCAGCGTGTCGGAACCGGCACCGGCTTGGGCTCGTAATAGGGGTTGATATTGAGTATGATTTCCCGCTCAATCTCTCCCCTGTTGATAACCACGGTGTACTGGTATCCCTGTTCCGGAGGGGCTTCAGCCGGCAGTAGCCCGGCGGTGTCAATCACCCATTCCATCTGTCCCTCAGCGAAATTGCCCAGAGAGATTGGCTGCGAAACCACGTCATATACTTTTTCCTGGCTGCGCCATACCGTGACATCAACATCAGCCGAATAAGATGAAAACCGGCGATTGTCTACCCGGTAAGTGAAGAATGCCTTACCGCCCCGGTTCACGTTTACCGTCTGCTGCCAGCCCCGGTCCTCCTGTGACCACTGGTCTGGCTCTATTTCTTGCTCCCATTCGCCAGCGGTTACCGAGAGTGTATCATAGACACCCATATAGCCATCGGCGATGAATATAGCTATCAAGCCGCAAAAGCAGACCAGAGTAAGATATAGAAACAAATTACGGCGCCTGGCTGCCATATACTCTCCTCTAGCATGGTAAGAAGTTATTATATAATATCACCAGTTCACCAGAAATACAATTACTCCAGTTCCGGCTCAATCAGACCGTAGTTACCGTCCTTACGGCGATAGAGCAGATTAACCTCTTCGGTAGTGGCATTATAGAACAGGAAGAAATCATGACCCAGCACTTCCATCTGGTCCGCCGCTTCAGTTACCGTCATTAGCTTGATGGTAAAGTGCTTAACCTTGACCACTTCAGGCGTGTTACTTAATATTGTTGCCCCGCCGGTCCCTTCCCTGTCCGGAGAGCTGCCCCGGGTTCTTTCGTAAAGTTTACCTTTATAGTCCTCAAGCTGGCGGATCATGGTTGCGGTTACTTTGTCCACCGCCTTAAACAGGTCTTCCGCCCGTGCTTCCCCGTGGAACCCGGCACCACTGCCATCAACGTTTACCCTAAGCAGATAACGCTGCTGAGGGGACTTCGTCTTTTCCTCGGAGGCTTCCGCTTTTACCTCAATAATGTTAGGTAAATGACGGTTCAGCTTACTCATTTTGCGCTCAATGTAGCTGCGCAGCGGTGATGCCAACTCAATATTGATGCCGGTTATCTGTAGTTCCATTTACCCTCTCTCCTGGTCGTCATTGCCTGTTTGGTTAACTGTTATTGCTACCGTTAAATCTCTCTCGCCATCACCAGCGCCCATACCGCAGCCGCCCCGGTTGCTTTTATCACGGCAGCGCAGGCATTGAGCGTGGCTCCGGAGGTAGCCACATCATCGATAAGCATTACCCGCTTATCTTGCAGCCGCCGGTCGCGGCAGACAAAGGCGCCAGCCATATTCCTGCGCCGCTCCTCCGCATTTGAAGTCCGGGCCTGGGGCGGGGTATGCCGCTGCCTGATAAGACAATCAGTGATGACCGGCAGCTTGATAAGCTTGCCCAGCTCTATCGCCAGCTGGCCGGACTGGTTATAACCGCGCTCTCTGAGACGCTTCGGGTGCAACGGCACCGGCACCAGGACATCAGCCGGCAACGGATTGTCAGTAAGGTAATCACACAATAAACCGGAAAGGAGTTCCGCCAGAGCCCTGAGGTTACGGTACTTGAAATCATGAATCGCCTGGCGCATCACCCCCTCAAACCGGAATGGAGAGCGAATGCCGTCTATTTCCGCGGACCAGTTGCGGCAGTCAGGGCAGAGTACACCTTCAGAATAGGGACGGCCACACTTCGGGCATACCGGGGGCGTGATAACAGGCAGCGACTGAAGACAGGAACGGCAAAGGAAACCGCCTTCTTTACCGCAGCCCACGCAGAACTTCGGGAAAAGAAGATCGAGTGCTATCCCCTTGAGTTTAACCACCTGAGGAAGCACGGTTACCATCCCTAGTCCGTGTTTTTTACATACCCTGATAGCTTAGCGGGAGCGGGAATTGTGTAGCGTGCCGCTCATGATGGGTTCGTTAATATAAACGTCACCATTCCTGATTTTCAGGTTGAAGCCGCAATCAGGATTGGTGCAGACCCACGCCTTATAGCGAATGGCGGCCCCTTGACTGCCAAAATCAGACAAGGGTACCAGGTCTCCAGTATTGCACTTCTGACATTTCGGGAAAGCTGTCTGTTCCATAGGGTCCTCCTCCCAACCTTAAATAAACATTATTAATAAACCGCTCTAGTATACACTAATTGCCACTGCTTGACAAGGGTTTTCCAAGGCGAGCCGAGCTAATACGACTGTAAATAGCACCCTCCCTGGTTAACTGGCTTTTCATCAGATTGATAGTATCCACCCGGAAAACGTAATTTGTGCCCAAGCCGGTGCCGGCAATAAGCTGCCCCAGACCGCTTCGTTCCTCGGCTGAGGCACGGTCACGGACGCGGGCCAGGGTCAGATGAGGTTTAAATGCTCGTGATTCGGGAGGAAAGCCAAGGGGAACCAGATTAGATTCAAGGCGCTGCTGAAACTCGCCGAGAGAGTCAACCTCACCACCTAACCCTACCCAGATTACCTGCACTCTCCGTAAATTGGGAAAGGCCCCCGGTTCCCTGACCTCAAGACGGAAGGGAGAGGTGCCGCGCGCCGTCTCTTTCATCACACTGGTTATTTCACTTATCTTACCGGTGTCAATATTACCCAGGAATTTCAGGGTAAGGTGAATACCGTACGGGTCAGCCCACTTCACTGGTGCCGGTTTACCCGCGCGCAACTGCGCCTGTAGCCGGGCAAGCAACTGCTTTAGCTCATCAGGCAACTCAATAGCAATGAAGGAACGTATTTGTTCCATATCCTGTCCTAGATACCCAGCAGCCTGCGGGCGTTCCCGGATAAAATCAGGTCTTTTTCTTCTTCAATCAAATCTGTAGAGTCAATCTCCTTGAGGAGGCGGGATTGTGCCATCAGCGGGTAGTCGCTGCCGAGAAGAATACGGTCAGCACCAACCAGACGGCTGACCTGCTGGTATATCTGTGGAGTGTAGAGAAAGGGAGAAGCAGCGGTATCAAAATATACGTTCTCTATTGCCTGCCTCACTTCCGGCATCAGGGAATAGAAGGGTAAGCCACCACCCCAGTGAGCGCAGACCAGAGGTAAATCAGGGAAGTGGGTAATAAAGGGGTAAATAGTGTCCGGGGTAACCGTGCCTTTACCCGGGTAGAGGTGCCCCACTGGTTCCGAGGTGTGCAGCATCAGGATGAGGTGGTGATGGCGCAACGCCTCAACCAGGGGTTCTATCACCTCTTTATGCTCGAGGTCGAACAGCTGTAAATCCGGCCGCAACTCACCGATTCCTTTGCTGCCGGCCCGGGCGCAGCGCTCAATCTCGGTAAGGGAGGCTTCCAGCGACAGCGGCTGCACTGCGCAGAAGCCAACCAGGCGCCGGGGATAACGGGCTATTGACTCTAAAATATAGTCGTTGGTGGCAACGCACAGCTCATGGGTCGTCCAGCCATAATTGGCGATGACTGAAACATCCACCCCGTCCCGGTCCATACTATCAATGAGTTCATCGGCCGTGGACAGCTTTGGCTTTTGGTTGGAAAAGAGCATGGCAAATAAGGGGTCCCGGTCAGCATAACGCTGGCGGTTATTCTTTATCTCAGGAGGAAACACGTGAGTGTGAAAGTCAATAACCATGCTCAACGCCCTAGCAGCTATTCAGGGTAACCTGACGGATTTCTTTGACCGGCATCCCGGCTTACCCGGCAGCCTGCTCCTCGGTTTCCTCAGCAGGTGGAGCTTCTTCCTCAGCTTTAACCTCAGCGGCGGCTTCAGCCGGCACTTCTTCCGGCACTTCTTCCGGCACTGCTTCTTTGACTCGCGCCTCGCTGATTTTAACTACCATTTGTTCCGGGTCAGCATGAACCGTGATTTCCGGACTAAGCAAGATGTCCTTAATATGGAGCGCCTGCTCAACTTCCTCCAGGGGGCTGATGTCAACCTCAACATGGGCGGGAATGCTATCCGGCAAGCACTCAAGGTGCAGGCTGCTAATACCGTGGGTTAACATGCGTCCCTTCGTCTTCATCGCCGGGGCTTCGCCAACCAGAACAATGGGCACTTCTACCCGTATCTTTTCTCCCTTTCTCACCTGGTAGAAGTCGACATGGAGAAGCCGCCTATTGACCACATCCTTCTGAATTTCACGGATAAGCACGCTTCGTGTCCGTTTCTCATCGGCAATTTCGAGATTGATGGGCCGGGTCATTCCAGCCTGAGCGATGATATGTTGCAGCTCAACAGTATCACACTGCAACGCCTGCGACTTTATGCTATGGCCGAAGAGATGGGTAGGAGTAATTCCCTTTCGGCGCAAGAACCTGGTATTCTTTCGCATTACTTCTCGATTACTGGCCTTTAATATCAGCTTGTCTGCCATTACTTTCTCCTTTCCACCCTGTCAATTTAATCACATATCCGTGCTAAAATCAATGATGCCGTTAATTATGACCAAAGTACGGCGAGGAGAAACAGGTATGCCCGCAGGGTTCTGTCCTGTTTGGTTGTTGCAACATCTTAACCTCACCCCATCTTAACCAGCCCCGCTAAAACACCCACCTGTAGTGGATATCCTCTCTCACTGTAACGGTGAGGTATATTTAGAGCGGGCGGCAATCTGGATAGACTTGGGGGAAGAAATTATTATATAATTATCATATAGAGTTCGTGGAGAGCTAATGCCGTTATCTGAATTTAGTGATTTGTCATCAGCCTCGGCGGATTACGAACAAGCCGGGGTTTTTTCGTCATCAATGGCCCCGGATAAATCACTCTCCGCCGAAGACTTGCCGGCAGTGGCTAAACGCCTGCGCCGCCATATTATTACCATGATTGGCAGGGCTGGCAGCGGACATCCCGGCGGCTCTTTATCGGCAGTGGAAATTGTCAGTGCCCTTTATTTCCGAGTGATGAAACACAATCCGGCCGATCCCCAATGGGCAGACAGGGACCGGTTCATCCTGAGTAAAGGGCATGCTGCTCCCGTGCTCTACGCCGTTTTAGCTGAATGTGGTTACTTCCCGGTGGCGGAACTACAGACGCTGAGGCAGATGGATAGCCGGCTACAGGGACATGCTGACCGTACCGCCACTCCGGGGGTGGAGATGTCATCGGGTAGCCTGGGGCAGGGATTATCCTTCGGCATTGGAGTGGCTCTGGCGGGACGCCTTAATGCCAGGAGCTACCGCACCTATGTTTTGCTGGGAGACGGTGAATGTGATGAAGGGCAGGTGTGGGAGGCAGCTATGGCGGCAGCCCACTACCGGCTGGATAATCTACTGGCGCTGGTGGATAACAACGGGTTACAGATAGACGGCTGGAACTGTGATGTCATGAACCTGGAGCCCTTAAATAAAAAATGGGCAGCCTTTGGCTGGCATGTGATTGAGGCTGACGGGCATGACTTTGGACAGATTCTGGCAGCCCTGGAGCAGGCAAAATCGATAACGGGGCAGCCCACAGTGATTATCGCCCATACGGTCAAGGGCAAAGGGGTCAGCTATATGGAGAACAATGCGGCTTTTCACGGCAAGGCCCCTAATGCCGATGAGGTCGCCCTGGCCCTGAAGGAGCTGGAATAGGATGTCCCAGGAAGTTTCCCCGAGGGAAGCCTACGGGAAAACGCTGCTGGAACTGGGCAGAGCGAATGCGGATATAGTGGCTCTGGATGCTGACCTCTGCCAGTCGACGATGACCAAGTACTTCGCGGCTGAGTTTCCGCAGCGTGCTTTCAACTGCGGAATTGCCGAGCAAAATATGGTGAGCATTGCTGCCGGTTTAGCGGCGTCCGGCAAGATTCCCTTTGCCAGTACCTTTGCCGTTTTTCTGCCGGGCCGCTGCTTTGACCAGGTACGAATGTCCATTGCTCAGCCCGGGCTTAACGTTAAGCTGGTAGCCACCCATGGCGGTATCACCGTTGGTGAGGATGGCACTTCCCACCAGGCTATTGAAGACCTGGCTCTGATCTGTTCACTGCCCGGCTTTAGCGTCATTGTCCCGGCTGATGCCATTGAAACTGCGGCGGCGGTAAGAACGGCGGCGGCTCACAATGGCCCTTGCTATATCAGGTTGTGTCGTCCCAAGTTGCCTCTGGTCCATGCTGATAGCTACCGCTTTGAGCTGGGTAAAGCGGCGATAATGCGGCCGGGGAAAGATGTTACCATTATAGCCATGGGGATTATGGTCGCCCCGTCACTGGAGGCAGCCGGTGAGCTGGAGGAGGAGGGCATTAGCTGCCGTGTCCTGAACATATCCACCCTGAAGCCCATTGATGAGGCAGCTATTATCCGGGCAGCTACGGAGACCGGGGCGGTTGTTACCGCCGAGGAGCACCTGGAACAGGGGGGGCTGGGCAGCGCCGTGGCCCGTGTTGTTGCCGGGAGCCAGCCGGTACCCATGGAACTGGTTGCGATTAAGGATACTTATGCCAGTTCCGGTAAGTCTGATGAACTACTAAAAAGATGCGGCTTGACGGCTGGTGACATCCGGCAGGCTGTCCGCGCGGTATTAAAAAGAAAGCAGCGGTAGTTAGTTAATCCAGGTAGCTTATTGCTGACGGCGGTCTTTCCCTGGTATCAACCTCAATGCCAATTTCCTGGAACAGTTTGACAAAGGCATTGTCATTGTACTTGCCAAAGCTGACAAAGCGTTTTATCTTGGCATTGGCGAGCATCTTGGCGCACAGTATGCAGGGAGTATGGGTGCAGTAAATGGTGCTCCCCTCCAGGCTGACCCCATGCAGGCTGGCCTGTATGATTACGTTTTGTTCGGCGTGGATGCCCCGGCATTTTTCGTGTCTCTCCCCTGAGGGGATATTCAGCTCATC
>CAYOKF010000039.1:0-10770 GCA_964404475.1 uncultured Dehalococcoidaceae bacterium
AACGGTGCGTGATAAGAACTTATTCACACTGGTAGGCTGCAACATGCGCTTTCACCCCGGCATCAGTAAGGTGAAGAAATTGCTGTCCGAGGGAGCCATTGGGCAGGTAGTTGCCGCACGAGTGGAGGTAGGCCAGTATCTTCCGGACTGGCATCCCTGGGAGGATTACCGCCAGATGTACAGTGCCCGGCAGGATTTAGGCGGTGGCATCATACTCGATGCCATTCACGAGATAGACTATATTCGCTGGATGCTGGGCGAAGTAGAAAGCGTGGCGTGCTTCGCCGGCAGGTTAAGCCATCTGGAAATAGAGACCGAAGACACGGCGGCAATCCTTCTGCGCTTTGCCGGTGGGACTATTGGCGAGCTGCATCTGGATTACATTCAGCGGGCCTACAGCCGTTCATGTCACATCATAGGCGAAGAGGGCACGATTCACTGGGACTATACCGAAGGGCAGGTACGCTGGTATTCCGCCAAAACCGGCCAGTGGCAGCACTTTGCCAATCCCGAGGGCTGGGAGCCTAACCAGATGTATCTTGACGAGATAGCACACTTCCTGCGATGCCTGCAAGGCGAGGAAAAGACGGCGCTGGACGCCGCCGAGGCGAAAAGAGTGCTTGAGATTGCCCTGGCAGCCAAAAGAGCCTCACAGGAAGGGATTGTTATTGGGGTGAAAAGATGACGGACTCTCGGCAAGTCGTTACCATTATTCAAGCGCGCATGTGTTCCACACGCCTGCCGGGGAAAGTGATGATGGATATCTCTGGTAAGCCGGTGCTGTGGCACGTGGTTGACCGTGTCAAACGGGCGAAACAATCAGGCACGGCCGTCATCGCCACCACGGATGAGGCTGAAGACCAAGTAATTGTAGATTTTGCCGCTAAAGATGGTATCCCCGTTTCCCGGGGGAGCCAGGACGATGTGCTCGACCGTTACTACCGGGCGGCTCAAGCTTTCCAGGCCGACCCCATCGTGCGGGTCACGGCAGATTGCCCTTTATTAGACCCTGACATATTTGATGAAGTAGTGAACTTCTACTTTAAAGACAATTATGACTTTGTATCCAATACCCATCCGCCCACCTTCCCCGACGGTCTGGATACAGAGGTGTTTTCATTCAAGGCGCTGGAGCGGGCCTGGCATGAGGCCCAGTTGCACTCCGAGCGAGAGCATGTCACGCCATACCTATACAACCACCCGGAGATATTCCGTCTCGGCAACGTAACCTGTTCAGAAGACCTGTCTAACCTTCGCTGTACGGTGGACGAACCGCGTGACCTGGAGTTTGCCCGGGCTGTGTTTCAGCGATTGGGGATGTCATTCGGCATGGCACAGGTATTAAATTTATTACGGGAAGTCCCCGAATTGGAGAATTTGAACGCGGGTATCGAGCGGGATGCGGGCTATAAAAAATCTTTACGCGAGGACGGCTTATCCGAAGCCAATAAGTAACACAACTGGTGGCTCCTTCCACCAGAGAATAAATTACTGGGGTGAAGAATGAAGGGCAAAGGACAACGCTTGTATCAGAAAGCCAAGGCCATAATTCCCGGAGGCACACAACTGCTCTCCAAACGCCCCGAGTTCTTCCTACCTGAACAGTGGCCCAGCTACTATTCCGAAGCCAGAGGAGTCGAGGTCTGGGACCTTGACGGCAAGAAATATATTGATATGAGCTACATGGGGCTTGGTGCCTGCATTCTGGGCTATGCTGACCCCGACGTGGACAGCGCTGTGAAAGCAGCCATTGACCGTGGCACTATCACCACCTTAAATTGCCCTGAAGAGGTAGAACTGGCCGAACTGCTCTGTGAGCTTCATCCCTGGGCGGAGATGGTACGCTATGCCCGCACCGGCGGGGAGGCAATGGCAATTGCTGTCCGCATTGCCCGTGCCCGGGCCAAAAAAGACAAAATCGCTTTCTGCGGGTATCATGGCTGGGGCGACTGGTATCTGGCAGCCAATCTGGGAGAGGAAGACATACTCGATGGACATCTGCTCCCCGGACTGGAGCCGGCCGGTGTACCGCGCTGCCTGAAAGGCACTGCCCTGGCCTTTCACTACAATAAAATCGACGAGCTGAAAACCATTGTCACCCAGAATAGCAACGAGATTGCCGCCATTGTTATGGAGCCGTTGAGAAATTACGAGCCGGAGCCCGGTTTCCTGGAAGAAGTCAGAGAGATTGCCACATCCATAAAGGCTGTCCTAATCTTTGATGAGGTTTCCGCCGGCTGGCGCTTGATTACGGGCGGAGCCCATTTGGTATACGGGGTTACCCCGGATATCGCCGTATTCGCCAAGGGAATGAGTAACGGCTATCCCATGGCAGCCGTCATTGGTACCGCCGACACCATGCAGGCGGCTCAGGATAGCTTCATCAGCAGCACCTACTGGACAGAAAGAACAGGGCCGTCGGCAGCCATGGCTGCTATTCGCAAGCACCGGGACCACAATGTTTCGAGGCACTTAATTAGTACTGGCAAGCGCATCCAATCGGGGTGGCAGGCAACCACGGAAAAACACGACCTGAAAATAAGCATCATCGGTATTCCCCCGCTCAGTCACTTCTCTTTTGACTATGAGAACGGCCAGGCGATTCGGACATTATTCACTCAGGAGATGCTTAAAAAAGGCTTCCTGGCAACCAACGCCTTTTACGCCGCTTATGCACATCAAGACCATCATTTAGATACTTATTTCAAGGCACTGGACGAGACCTTTGCCTTTATCGCCGGAGCGATAGCCGGAAACGAGGTGGAGAAGCTGCTGAAGGGGCCCATAGCCCATTCTGGTTTTTACCGCCTCACCTAGTTAATTCGGGGGGAAATTCAGAGCTTTCGGGATGAAAAGGCTGATTATCAGGGCTGATGCCAGCATCGAGATGGGCTCGGGACATTTAATGCGTTGCCTGGCGCTGGCGCAGGCATGGCAGGATGCCGGCGGGAAGGTAACCTTCGTCACCGCCTGCCAGAATGACGGCCTGCTCCAGCGGCTCCGTGAAGAGGGATTCGACATTCATCTTTTAACTCAGCCCTTTCCCGACCTCGGCGACTGGGAACGTATGGCAGAAATCCTGGCCGCCCACCCGAACACGCCAGTGGTACTGGACGGTTATCACTTTGATGAAGCCTATCAGCAACGTTTGAGGGAAGCCGGGCACCAGTTGCTGGTAATTGATGATATGGCTCACCTGAAGCACTACTATGCCGATATTGTCTTAAACCAGAACCTGCATGCCGAGCAATTGCACTATTCCTGCGAACCCTACACCCGGCTGCTGCTGGGAACCCGCTACGTACTCTTCAGGAGGGAGTTCCTTGCTCGGAGGGGCTGGCAACGTGAGGTACCGGAACTAGCCCGACATGTGCTGGTGACTCTGGGGGGTGGCGACCCTGAGAACCACACCCTCAAGGTGATTCAGGCGGTCCAGAAGACAGACGCACCTGTTCTGGAGGCAACCGTTCTTATTGGCGCCAGTAATCCCCATGCCGACGTACTGGAAGCAGCCATTAAAGAAAGCCGCGTCTCCATCCGGCTAATAAGAGACGCCCGGAATGTTCCCGCCCTGATGGCCCAGGCGGATGTAGCCATATCGTCCGCAGGTACAACCGTCTGGGAGTTGGCATTTATGGGCATCCCGACAATCGTAGCTGTGACCACACCAATTGAGTCATTTCTGGTAAAGGGGCTTGATAAATACGGGCTGTTTTATAACGCCGGCTGGCTCAGGCGCCTTTCCATGGCTCGGCTCGCCGGGTTACTCAGCCGTCTTGTCAAAGATACCGGAGCGCGCCGCGATATGGCTAGTCTGGGACAACGCCTGGTTGATGGTGCCGGCTGTGATAAAGTATTGAAATATCTCACGAATGGAGGCAGGCTAATTGAAAGCTAGTTCCGTTAAGGGGAAGCGGGTAATCGTTACCGGAGGCGCCGGGGTCATCGGGCGCGAGCTCCTCAAGCTATTAAGCCGGGAAGGTGCCCGCATCCTTTCTGTTGACCGGCATCCCCTGCCTGAGGGAGATTGGCCCGGGATTTCCCATATTCAGAAAGACCTGGGGGGCGACAGCCTGGAGGAGCTGCGTGATTTTCAACCACAGGTAATCCTCCACCTGGCCGCCACGTTTGAAAGGTCTGAAGAATCGCCCTCTTTCTGGGACATAAACTGGCACGATAATACCCTGCTGAGCCACCGTATCGTTGACCTTACGAAAGACATGCCCGAACTGGAGGTATTTGTGTTCGCTTCCAGCTACCTGCCCTATTCACCCTCCCTCTATCTTAAACCGTCATGGCGTGGTGATGTGGTTTACCTGAAAGAGGACGACCTTATCGTGCCCCGTAACCTCTGTGGTGCGGCTAAGTTCTATACAGAAGGAGAACTGGAATTTATTAAGGAGGTTTTAAAGCCGTCGCTGCGCATTGTACATGCCCGGATATACCGTGTCTATGGCTGCGGCTCGAGGGACGTGATTTCCCGGTGGGTTCGGGCGGCTTTAGCCGGGGATGAAATAGAGGTGTATAATAAGGAAAACCGTTTTGATTATATCTTTGTCGGGGACGTTGCCGAAGGTCTGCTGAGGCTTGCCGAGAGCCCAGACGCCGAAGGCCCGGTAAACCTCAGCTACGGCACGGCGCGGAGGGTGCAGGATGTATTAGACATCTTAGTCGAATACATACCTTCGGCCAAGGCGAGGATACGGGACCTCGGCAGCAAGGAGCCTTTTGAAGCCAGTTGTGCCGACCTGACACTATTGAATCAATTTTGCGGGTGGTCTCCGCCTACCGAGCTTAAAAAGGGCATTAAGGCCATAATAGACTTTGAGCAAAATCGCGCAGGCCATAATATTGAATAGGAGTTAGAATAAATCAACGATGAACGTTCTCATTGCCAGTGCGTCCCGGGATGTCACCCTGGTTCGCGCCTTCCAGCAGGCCCTGGCGCAGGAGGGGGGCGGCAAGGTTATCGCTGTGGATATGAGTCCCCTGGCTCCCGCCCTGTATTCTGCCGATGAGCATTACCTCGTGCCTCCCAGCCATGAACCGGAGTTCCTGGCGGCAATGCTCCACCTGTGCCAGCAGCGAGATGTCAAACTCTTTATCTCCTCCCGCGATGAAGACCTCCCCCTTCTTGCCGAGCATAGAGAGAAATTTGCCGCCGCCGGCACCACTTCAATGGTTCCGGACAAAGATACCTTGAATATCTGCCAGGACAAAAGGCTATTCATAGAGTTCTGCCAGGAAAACGGCTTTGCCACGCCCAGGAGCTACGAGAATGCCGACCAGGCAACTCATACCGAGTTTCCCCTATTTGTTAAGCCCCGCTATGGAAAAGGAACGCAGCAGACAGCCGTTGTCAACTCAGGAGATGAGCTCGGACTGACACTAAAGACTGTGCCTGATGCCATTGTTCAGGAGCTCATCAAGGCTCCGGAATACACCATAGACCTCTTTGCCGACTTTTCCGGGAGGGTGATATCCGTGGTGCCGCGGGAGCGCATCCGTACCGTTGGGGGGGAGTCCTATATCGGCAGAACGTGCAAGAATGACGTATTAATCCGAGAATCTGCCAGACTTGCGGAAAAACTACGTTTAGTGGGACATAACACGATTCAATGCTTCTACGATGGTAATACCGTGAAATTCGTCGAGGTCAACCCCCGTTTTGGTGGGGGTGCCCACCTCGGTTTTACCGCGGGCGCGCCTACCCCCCTCTACCTGGTCAAGCTACTGAAAGGGGAAACCCTGGAACCTAGAATCGGGGAGTTCAAGGACAACTATGTTATGCTGCGCTATACCGAGGACATGTTCCTCGACGAAGCTGACCTCACCGACAGGAGGGCACCGTGAAGTCCGTGCTGTTTGACCTGGATAACACCCTGTATCCTGAAATTGATTTTGTGAGAAGTGGTTTCCGGGCGGTGGCTCGCTACCTTGGTTCAAGATATGAGCTTAATGAAGATTCCCTTTTTAGCCAGATGCTTGAGATACTGCAAAGTGATGGAAGGGGTAGGATATTTGACCGCCTGCTTGAGAATACGAGACTTTATCGGGAGGAGAGGGTTAAATTGCTGGTCTCTCTCTATCGATCGCACCGTCCCGACATCAAACTGTATGATGATGTCCTGCCTACGCTTGAGCATCTTAGGCATCATAGCCTGCGCCTGGGTATGGTGACGGACTGGATGACCTCCGTGCAGCGAAACAAGATTGACGCCTTGGGTTTGGAGAGCCTATTTGATGTTATTATATACACCGACGAACTGGGGCCGGACTGCGTCAAGCCGTCTGATATTCCCTTCAAGGTTGCCCTGGAGCTGCTGCAGGTTGAGGCATCAGAAGCCGTATATGTCGGTGATGACCCCGCCAAGGACTTCCCTGCCCCCAATTCAATGGGTATGCTGACCATTCAGGTCAAGCGAGAGGCTCCACCGAATACGGCAGACGCGATTCCCAAGCCTGCCCACGCTAGGCATCTTGTGAACAGCCTAGAGGAAATTCTGCCGATTATATTGTAAAGGGAGGGGAATGACCTATATTGTCGCTGGCTGTAAATCCTGGAACCGCCGTATCTTCGATGATGTCATCAGCCGGTACCCCGGAGAGTGGCATTACATCAGGTCTCGCGAGGAGCTGACCCTGAAGCGCATTCAGGAGCTTGACCCGCGCTATATTTTCTTCCTGCACTGGTCGTGGCAGGTGCCCGACGAAATCGTCAAGGACTATGAATGCGTTTGTTTTCACATGACCGATGTCCCCTACGGGCGGGGTGGCAGCCCGCTGCAAAACCTCATCATCAGGGGACACAAGGACACCAAGCTGACCGCCCTGAAGATGGTGGCAGAGCTTGACGCCGGGCCTGTTTACTTGAAAGAGGACCTGAGCCTGGAGAACGGCTCCGCCGAGGAGATTTACATCCGTTCCACCAGTAAAGCCGCTGAAATGATACGGCATATCGTGTCCGAGGAGATGGAGCCCGTCCCCCAGAAGGGTAAACCGACCATCTTTAAGCGCCGCCGGCCCGAGGAAAGCGAGATACCCGATGTTCAAAACCTGCGTCAGCTCCACGATTTCATCCGTATGCTGGATGCCGAAGGGTATCCCAGGGCGTTCATTACCAAGAGTGGGCTAAGGTTTGAATTCTCCGGAGCCACCCTTTATGATGAACGTATTGAAGCCGATGTTACCATTACCAAAGTTGATGAAACACGAGGTAAACCATGAAGATACTTATCGTGGCTGCCCACCCCGACGATGAAGTTCTCGGGTGCGGAGGTACTATTGCCCGCCTCAGTAAAGAAGGGCATGATGTTTATTGCCTCCTCCTCGGCGAGGGGATAACCTCAAGATATAGCCAGCCGGGAGATGCGAAGGCAGAGGAGCTAAAAAACCTGAAAGCGGAGGCAGAGCAGGCCGCCAAAATCCTGAGTATAAAGAAGGTCTACTTTAAGGATTTCCCTGACAACAGCTTTGATACCGTGCCGCTTCTGAGCGTGGTCAAGGCGGTAGAAGAGATCAAAGAAGAGATAAAGCCGGATATTATCTACACGCATCATCAGGGTGACCTGAATATTGACCACCAGATAACCTTCCAGGCAGTGCTCACCGCCTGCCGTCCCGTGGAGGGCGAAACTGTCAGGGAAATATACTCCTTTGAGGTACCCTCCTCCACGGAATGGAATGCCCCCGTTGCCCAGAACTACTTTATACCCAATGTCTTCGTGGACATTACCAAAACCCTGGGCAAGAAGGTAGAAGCTCTGGGGGCTTACCGGGGGGAGATGCGCCGCTACCCCCACCCCCGCTCCCCTGAGGCGTTGCGCGCTATCGCCTCGAGGTGGGGCAGCGCCGCCGGATGCCAGGCTGCGGAGGCTTTTATCTTAATCAGGGCAATTAGATAGAGAGCGACAGCAAATTGAACCCTTTTATCAGAATTGGCGATAGATTAATCGGCACCGGGTACCCTGTTTATATTGTAGCTGAGCAATCCGCCAACCACCGTCAGCAGTATGATGAGGCGGTGAAGTTAATTGAGACGGCTAAAGAAGCCGGCGCCGATGCCGTGAAGCTGCAGACATACACGCCGGACACCATGACGATTGATGTTGACTCCGATTTATTCCGCCACGGTCAGGAATCACTCTGGTCAGGCCGCACTCTCTATGACCTCTATACTGAAGCCTATATGCCCTGGGAATGGCAGCCCAAGCTCAAAAAGGTGGCTGATGAGCTGGGTATGGATTTATTTTCTACCCCATTTGACAGAACAGCGGTGGACTTCCTGGAAGAAATGGGTGTACCAGCTTATAAGGTGGCTTCATTTGAAGTGGTTGACCTCCCGTTAATTGAATATATCGCCGGTAAGGGTAAGCCCATGATAATATCCACCGGCATGGCTTCACCAGCCGAGATAGAAGAGGCTGTGCAAATGGCAAGAAATGCCGGAGCTTCTCAGATTAGCCTCCTCAAGTGCACCAGTGCCTACCCGGCGCCGCCGGAGGAGATGAATTTGCGCGCCATCCCATACCTAGCCGAATCATACGGGCTGCCTGTCGGCCTTTCTGACCACTCCCTGGATATCACCGTGCCGGTGGCAGCCGTAGCTCTGGGAGCCTGCATTGTGGAGAAGCATTTTACCCTTTCACGGAGCGTCTCAAGCCCCGATAGCGCCTTTTCTCTGGAGCCCCAGGAGCTCAAAGCCATGGTAGAAGCTATTAGAACCGCCGAAAAAGCACTGGGTGAAGCGCAGTATGAAGTAAATGAGCGGGAGGCTAAAAGCCGTGTCTTCCGCCGCTCGCTTTTTGCCGTTGAGGATATCAAGGCAGGCGAAGTGCTTACCGAGGCAAACGTGCGCTCCATCCGGCCGGGTTACGGCCTGCATACACGCCACCTGAAAGATGTGCTGGGTAAGAGGGCGGCACAGGATATACCACGAGGCACGCCGCTCAACTGGGAGTTAATAGGCTGAACCTTAGGAGTGATGCCTCATGAGTAAAAAAGGGCAAACACCGCTGTGGCTGAGAGTCTGGCGACGGGGTAAATCCAAGCTCAAGGACTTCAGGGTGCTCTGTCTGGGGCGGCTCATGAGAACATTCCGGACGCCCCGAATTCCGGCTAACGCTGATGGTAAGGTTCTTATTCATATCGGCTGCGGTGAGCTTGATGACCCCAGGTACATCAACATGGACAAGAGGAAGTTGAGCCACATCCATCTTATCGGCGATGTTGAAGACCTGAGTCCGATACCCAAGGACTATGCTGATTTAATTTACATGTGTCACATCCTGGAGCATGTCTCGCATCTTAAATTAAAGGATATACTGGTCAACCTGAGAGAACGGTTGAAGGACGGCGGGGTCTTAAGGATTTCCGTACCCGACTTTGACAAGATGATACACATATACCGGGAAACGGGGACGTTAGCCGCCATAATCCCGCCGCTGATGGGCGGGCAGGGCTACCCGGAAAACTACCATGCCTCGGTTTTTACCGCTGAGTATTTAACGAAATTGCTCACTGAAGCCGGGTTAAACTCGGTGAGGGAATGGGACCCGGCCAGCGCCGAGTACCATGACTTCGATGACTGGTCAGGGAGACTGTATGCCGTCGGCGGCAGGCAATTCCCCATCAGCCTTAACCTTGAGGCCATCAAGTGAGACAGGGCTTTGAAGATTCTGGAAGAGGCACGGTCTCTGGATATTTTTATAAAGGAACTGGTAAATGAAAGACGATTTGAAAAAACTTATTAAAAAGACCTCTCTGCTGGGCAACGTTGCCATAAATATATTCCATTATTATAGCAGATGTCATCGGACATTGGAGGATTTTGCGTGGATATTCAGAAACGCCAGAATTTATAAAGGAGAAAGCACCTTGGACTTTGATGCGCAATGGGACGCCCGTCTGGGGCGTGGCGGCTCTTACGATGATTGGGAGAGGTACAGAGACCCTACAGAATCGTCCACTGAAATTCGTGGCGACGACGAATTCATGCTATCTGTAATTCCCAAGGGTTCCAGTGTACTGGAGATTGGTTGTGGCAACGGCAGACTGGGCTATCTATTAACCAATAGAAATGAATGTCAGTGGGTTGGCTTGGATATCAGTGAAGTAGCTATTGATGAGGCAAAAAGGAAGGGGCTGGAGGCATATGTTTGTGATTTGAACGATACCGGCGATCCTGTGTTTAATACATTGAGAGATAGAAAATGGGATTATATCATCTCCATGTGGACTATTCAGCTTCTTCTAAAACCTGAGGAGATAGTCCGGATGTTGGGCAGTATTTGTAACGTGCAAATTCACGGAGTTTGGAACGCCGGTCACTGGTTTTCACGGCTGAGGTTACTTTTTGGCCGTTTCCCTATTTACTCGCCTCAAGGTAATAAGGAAGGTAAGATTGTTTATCCTGGAGCTTATGGTGCCTACTATAGGCATTGGACATTCAATGATTTTAAACAATGGTCTCGCGACCTTGGTTTTGAAGCGAGGACCATAGGATTTTGTTATAAGTTCCCTGCTAAGACAGCCGGTTTACAGAAGAGAATGCTCTTGCCGTCACTAAGGGCTGGTAGAGTGCTTTGGTTAATGCGAAAGAGGTAGGCAGAAGGGTAAAAAGTTAAGTAGGCTATGATTTGAAGGAAGCAAGGGTTTTTATTGTTTACCATCCCCTGATTACAGCCACATTCAACCTGATAGCTGATTTTGTACGGAAAAACTGCCCCCAGGTTGATTGCGTCCTGATACGCGCCTTGCATCCTTACTGGA
>CAYOKF010000040.1:0-10678 GCA_964404475.1 uncultured Dehalococcoidaceae bacterium
GTACGGACAACGTTATCGCTACCGCCAACCTGGCCATGCTTACCGGTAATATCGGCAAGCCGGGCAGCGGTGTAAACCCGCTACGAGGCCAGAATAACGTCCAGGGCGCCTGTGACATGGGTGCTTTGCCTAATGTATACCCCGGCTACCAATCGGTTGCCGACCCGTCAATAAGGAGGAAATTCGAAGATGCCTGGGGCTGTTCACTGAATCCCTCGCCGGGTCTGGTCCTTACCGAGATTATCCCGGCCGCTCACGAAGGCAGGATAAAGGCAATCTACCTCATCGGCGAAAATCCATCACTGAGTGACCCTGACGCCAGCCATGTAGACGAGGCACTGGAGAATTTAGAGTTCTTCGTTGTCCAGGATATCTTCCTCACGGAGACCGCCAGGCTGGCCGATGTTGTCCTGCCATCGACGACTTTCGCCGAGAAAGAGGGCACCTTTACCAATACCGAGCGCCGGGTACAACGAGTAAGAAAAGCCATCGACCCGATAGGCAACTGCAAACCAGATTGGTGGATTACGCGCCAGATTGCACAGAGAATGGGCGGCAAAGGCTTTGACTATGAGCACCCGGCACAGATAATGCGGGAAATAGCTGAAGTAACTCCCAGCTACGGGGGCATTTCCCTGGAGCGTCTGGATAAAGAAGACGGCTTGCAGTGGCCCTGCCCCACCGATGAACACCCCGGTACACCAATACTACACACGGCACAGTTTAGCCGGGGCAAGGGAAGATTTATACCTATGGAATATAAGCCATCCGCGGAACTTCCCGATACTGAGTACCCGCTGATTCTGACTACCGAGCGCGACCTGTTCCACTTCCACACCAGCACCATGACCCGAAAGGTCAAGGGGCTTAACACCTTCCGGAGTGAAGAGCTACTGGAAATAAACCCCCAGGATGCCGGGGCTCTGGAAATCGAGGACGGTGATATGGTACAGGTGTCTTCACGGCGGGGAGAGGTGAGCACCAGAGCCAGAATCACTGACAAAACCCCGGCCGGCGTCGTTTCAATGTCCTTCCACTTCGCGGAAAGCCCGACCAACAGGCTGACTAACCCCTCCCTAGACCCGGTAGCCAAGATACCTGAGCTAAAGGTATCCGCGGTGAAAATAAAGAAAAACGGAAACGGAAAGCCGTAACGGGCGTTCTTACCCCAGTACTTGTTTATTTAGTTCTGCTTCCTTGACATCTGGTAATGAAAACACTTCATCTCTTGAACAAAAAGACTATCAGCAGGTTTAACCCTCGCTCAATATTTATGGGGATGGTGCCGCTTTTTGTTCTGGCCCACTCCGCCCACCACATCATCAACTCACTGACCGTACCGTTACTGCCGATGATTCGTGAAGAATTTACCCTTAGCTACACCCAGGCAGGGTTAATCGCCTCAGCATTTGGCCTGGCTTACGGTATCGGCCAGCTACCTTCAGGATGGATTGCCGACCGTATCGGGCCCCGCGTCATGATTGCCATAGGTATCTCCGGTGTTGCCCTGGCCGGGCTGTTGGTGGGTCTTTCGCATACCTATCTCATGATTCTCGTCTTTATGGTACTGATGGGAATCGCCGGTGGGGGCTATCACCCCAGTGCCTCACCATTGATATCAGCCTCCGTACCGGTTGAGAAACGAGGCCAGGCGCTGGGACTTCACACGATTGGTGGCAGCATTAGCTTCTTCCTGTCACCGCTTATCGCGGCTGCTATCGCCGGTATCTGGAGCTGGCGTGGAGCTTACATCGTTTTGTCCATACCCGCCATTATTTTGGGAATTGTCCTTTACTTTCTCCTGAAGCATGCGCAAGCTACCAGGACTGCCCGACAAGACGTCACCGTCACTTATACTGAAAAACCACCATTTCCCGGCCAACGGCGCCGCCTGATACTGTTTATTACCTTAACCACACTTACCCAGGCAATAACTCTGGCGGTAATTTCATTCATACCGCTGTTCCTGGTTGATAAATTCGGTATCAGCGACGAGACGGCAGCGGCTTTGATAGCACTCATTTTTTCAGGCGGGCTCTGGGCCAGTCCCCTGGGTGGCTACCTTTCCGACCGCTGGGGAAGGATCCCGATAATGATAGCAGTATGCCTTATCACCGGACCTTTCCTCTACCTGCTTAACCTGGCATCATACGGACTTGCTTTCGGCGCTCTAATGGTAGTGCTGGGAGCGACCAACTACGTCCGCATGCCCGTTTCCGAAGCATACGTTATCGACCATACTTCAGAGCGCAACCGCTCGACAGTGCTGGGCATATATTTCTTCGGTGGCATGGAGATTAGCGGCCTGCTTACGCCGCTAATCGGCTATCTCATCGACCGTTTCGGTTTTTATGCTAGCTTCACCGTTGCCGGAGCGGCAACACTGGTGATAACCCTGGTTTGTTCCGCTTTCCTGTGGCAGAGCCGGGACTAAATAATTCATTTTTAGTAAGGTTGCCGCCACTAACACCTTCAGAAAGAAGATTAGTTACCATTGCCGCCAGCCCTCAATCTCATCTTGATGGTGTCTCCCCGGGCGTTAAGATTCTCTACTAACAAGGTCTCTCCCAGGAGGGCAAGGAGGGGCAGCGGCTCAACTATGTCAATGTAAATAGAAGCATAGTCATCATTAGCCGCCTCTCCACTTAGTTGGATACTCGGGACCTGCTTCAGGAATTCTACCAACCTCTTTTTTTGCAGCGTATCATAAGGCGGGATTATTTTCAGTTCTCTCCACCCCTTAAAAAGCCGGGCGTCACTATTTTTCCCACTGGCTTCATATTTGCCAGCTTGACTAATTTCCTGCAGAATGTTTCTGTTTTCCAGGTTGTCTTTAGCTTTGGCAATATCCAAAAGCAAGTTTTCCAGTTCCGCCATCATCTGTGTCCTGAATTCATTAGAAATATTCTCAGTCTTCTGGATAATTTCCGTTATTAGCTTATTCGTCTCGATAACGTGAGCCACAGACTCTTCATTCATTTTCTCCGCTTTCACTTTAGCCTCATCAATTAGCTTCTGCCTTCACACTTTCTCTTGCCTCTTTAACAACCTGCTCCGCGTCTTTCCTCGATTTTGCAGTAACTTCAGCCGCTTCTCTCTCCGCTGCTTGCTTCGTACTGGTTATAATTTTTTCTACTTCGCGCTTGGTCCTCTCTTTGGCTTCTTTTTTAACCCGGTCATCTGCCTCTGCTACAATTTGTATAGCCCTATTTTTAGCCTCAAGAAGAATGCTTTCAGCTTCCTCAGTAGCCTTTCGCTTTACTTCTTCAGTAAATTGCTGGGCCTTTTCCTGTCCCTCGGCAATGATGCCTTCTGCCTTTTGCCAAGCACGACTGATTATTTCCGCTGCTTCCTGCTCAGCGTGTTCCAGTTTATTTTTATATTCCCCGAAAATCTTCTCTAATTCAGCAATTCCCGAATTAGAGCTTTCTCCTGCTTCAGTCATTTTTCATTAAATCCTCATTAAAACTTCTCCGTTGATTTTCAGAGTGAGAACATAAATGTGCTTCACCATGAAAGCAACAGCACCCGCCATTAAACCGGCTCACATACATATTCTATACTTTAATTAATTCATACTGAATAGTGCCTTGGTAACCTCCCCACAGGTACTTTCGGGTTATTTACTACTCACCAATACAGGATTCCTCTAAATCCACATGAGACAAAAGTGCTATGCTTATTGCGACTAATGGTGGATACCCTTTAACCCGCCAAACCAGTATCCTGACTGAAAGGAGGTGAGGAACGATGGTTAATCCAATAACCTGCGGTGATTTGTTATCACTCGGGCTTAACTTCAGAATTCAACGAGTCTCAAAGCTGATAACACAGGAGGAGATAGCGAATATGGCTGGTGTTTCCGTAAAAGACGTTGAATCGTTCGAGAACGATAGTTACATAGATTCAAATACCAGGGATAAGCTGCTCAGGGCATACATAATTATACGAGAGCTGCGCAAACCATTCTATTAGCCTCACACTCCTTCCGTAGCTCTCTCAAGCACCTCAGCCTGATTAATATAACTTCACCCTACCACCAGCCCGGTGATACCCATAGCCCTGATTACTTAGTTATCAGCCGTTAGCGCATCTTCTGATTGTTCATGACCCTTTTTGCATAAGTCTACCGTAATAAGGACTGTTTGAAAGATAAAGAGCTGCCATCGGATTGTGACCGGTGACCCTGTCCTTCACTGCCAGTACTGTCAGCGGTACATGGCAGTATTTAATAAACAGGGTATCGTGCCCGATACAAAGACCCAGCATAATTGCCAGGTCAACGTTTGCCTTATTTAAAACCTCGGCCTGGGCAATGGGACTGCACATGCTCTCAAACCATTCGGAGCCAGCTATCTTTTCCTCAGCCTTTATTCCAATCCTTTCTTTCGGAGTAGCGCCAACCTTACACTTTACTGATACCACCTCAAATCCCGCATTTTCCAGGACATCAGTCAAAAGGCGGGCTTCATTACTAACCCCGCCACAGAAAGCAATTCCAAGCCTCTTATAACCACATTTTTGCGCAAATTGAATCAGTTCATCAATCCGGGTGTTTTTTGTTCTCCTGCCGGTAGGTAAACGCTCATAGCACTCAAATTCTTGAATTGAGGCCAGGCGAGCAAATTCCCTGACCTCGGGTTTGTCATATTCTGTGACACTCTGTTCAATAACTTCCGGCATGAGCTTCATCGGGCAGAAATTCGGCGCTTTTTCAATAGAAAATGCCTCACCCACTTTTACCGCCGGAGAGCAAGCCCTTACGGAACACCTGGCACAGGCAGGATTTAGCTTTTCAGTCACTTATTAACCTCCTAATAATTTAACCTTGCTTCAGATATCAGATTCTTTCCTGGCACATAAAACCTCTGGCAACTTATTAAAAAGAACTTCCCAGACCATTACAAGTGAAAATTAGCTTCGGTAATGGCAAGCGGGGTATGCTTGCTTTGCTTTTAGCTTCGCCGCGTCACCCATCAGGCAGGTGAAAGCCCTTGACCATTAACCAATTAAGTGTTACCATGATATTGAGCATATGCTCATAATAGCAATGGGATTTAATGATGTCAAGACCGCCTAAATGTCGCCGGGTTTCGTTCCTTCCGGAAGTAGTCTATTTTAAACCGGAGGGAATACCCGTGAGGGCTTTAGAAGAAATCATAGTCTCTGTTGAGGAGGCTGAGGCGATACGCCTTAAAGACATAGAAGGTCTGGAACAGGAACAGGGTGCAGAAAGAATGAGCGTTTCCCGCCCTACTTTTCAGCGTATACTGGAATCAGCCCGCCACAAGATTGCTGAGGCTCTCTTACATGGAAAAGCAATAAAGATTGAAGGCGGTAACTTTGAAATGATAACGAGACGCTTTCGCTGCATCCGTGGTCACGAGTGGGATGTACCCTTTGATGCGATGCAAGCCGGCCATACCCAGCTTTGCCCGGCTTGCAGTATGCCTGATATCACGACACCGTCACCGCAAACAGGTAACCAACGCAGAATAAACCGGGGAAAGCCAGCGTCTTCAGGAATTTGAAGGCAGAACTATAGAAATATAAACAAAAATTCGAAATGGTAATACCGGAAAAATTAAGAACAACCTAAAAACACTGGAGGAAGACCTATGTCAACTGTAGAAGAAGTAAAGGATGCTTTAAAAAGTGTGCTTGTTCCCTCTGTCAAGCGAAGTATTACAGACATGAACCTTGTCCATGATATCAGCATTTCCGAGCAACAGGTCAAGGTAGTGCTGGCATCCGCAGGATTGGCTGAGGAAGCTCAGTCCTGGATCGAGGCAAAGGCGAAGGAAGCTATCGAGAACATGAACAAGGTTAAGGAAATAACGTTAGAATTTACTGACGCCAAGCCCAAGGACTTAAACGACATACACCACATCATTGCGGTAATGAGTGGCAAGGGGGGTGTCGGCAAGTCGCTAGTGTCCGGTCTTATTGCCGTAGCTCTTAAGCGCCAGGGCTATGAGGTAGGTATCCTGGACGCCGATATTACCGGACCCAGTATACCCAAGATGTTCGGCATCACTGACAGTCCTGCAGGCAGCGATACCGGACTCCTGCCGGTACTGTCAAGGTCAGGAATTGAGGTAATGTCCATCAACCTCCTCCTGCCCAGTCAAGACGCCGCAGTAATCTGGCGCGGGCCTCTTATTGGCAAGGCGATTACTCAATTCTGGGAGGAGGTACTCTGGGGAAAACTCGATTACCTGGTTGTTGACCTTCCTCCGGGAACGGCTGATGCTCCACTCACCGTGATGCAGACATTACCGGTATCAGGCGTAGTCATCATTTTTACGCCTCAGGACCTGACCGCAATGATAGTCAAGAAAGCGGTACACATGGCACAGCAGATGGGAAAACCCATACTGGGAGTGGTTGAAAATATGAGCTACCTGTACGTGCCTGAAATTGACAAGAAGATTGAACTCTTCGGCAAGAGCCGGGGAGAAGAAATGGCTAAATCAGCCAATGCGCCGTTTCTGGGCCAGTTACCCATAGACCCGGCACTTGCCAAACTTTGTGACGAAGGTAACATCGAGCATTACAACGATGATATTGTCAATAAACTTGGCCAGGCACTTTCCCAGGCGATACCATCTTAATAAACCGGTAGAGGCAATTACCAGAATGATGCCGGATAGGTAATGTCTATCGCCCGCTTGGGGCACTCCATCCAGCATATGCCGCAGTGCCAGCACTCTTCCTCATAAGCCACTACCGGTATATCCTTCTCCTCGTCCCAGGCAAAAACGTCCAGGGGGCACAGGTCATAGCATCTGCCACAGCCGATGCATTTCTTATATTCAATCTTCGCGGGCATCTTATCTCTCCTCCTTATGGTCGTCTGGTAACGCGATTGGTGCTTGTTTCCTCATCTCCAGCACCGGCTTGCCGTTTTCCAGTCGCTGGTAAGTAAGCATACCCTCCCATTTCGGGTCTGCTTCCGGGTAATCACGCCTGAAATGGTAACCTCGCGTTTCTCTCCTCTCCAGGCAGGCTCGCATATGCGCCTCGGCCATTTCCATGATATTCCGTACTTCCAGTGCCCTCATCAGGTAATGAGGGTTCTTCGCCATAAGCTGGGGCAGGAACACCCTGCGCAACGAACCCATCCTCCTCAGCCCCTCCCTGAGGGTACCTTCGCCTCGATTCGGGCAAACGTACTGGTCACATAAGCCGCGAACAGACATTTCTAATTCCATGGGATCGGTACCGTCCTTCACCGCCAGTGGTGCCAGCGCTGTTTCTTTCTGGCTTTCTACCTGGGCTT
Source organism: uncultured Dehalococcoidaceae bacterium (assembly GCA_964404475.1). Taxonomy (GTDB): domain Bacteria; phylum Chloroflexota; class Dehalococcoidia; order Dehalococcoidales; family RBG-16-60-22; genus CAYOKF01. The sequence continues at coordinate 7,283 of CAYOKF010000040.1, forward strand.
CATCAATTACTGGTTCAGCAGCCCCATTCACGTATGTACGTATGCTGTCACCAACCAGAAAGCCGGCAGTAGCCGCATTGGCGACATCATGAGAACCGGCAACGCAATCCCCCGCTGCGTAAAGGCCCTTCAACGTAGTCTTGAAGTCACCATCAGCACTAATGCCGGGCTGAGCATGAAGAATGGTGCAACGGTTACCCACTCTCTGGAACCAGTGCTTTCTGGGGTTAAAGCCTCTGTCCTGGGCTATCTTGAATGATAGCAGTCTCTCGTCAGCGTAGCATACCTCTATTCTCTTATGGAAGTCATCAGGCACATCCTCAAGGCTCATGTAGAAAGGGCCCCTGCCTTTTAATTCCATCTCATCCAATTTGGCGGCACCCTGCGTTCCTATAAAGCTAATCTCTTCCCCATCCCAGGTTAACGCTTTTGCGGGGATTCCTTCATTAATAAAGTTGCCGAAGGAAATGGTTAGATCATCATTGGTACCGCCTCTCCGGCGAGCCTGTTCCATGTTAGACAACTCGGCGCCGGCCCGGTAAGCCATAGCCCCGCCATCTCCAGAGACTGCCGCCGGGCAGCAGTGATAGCGGAACTTGTACCTCCCGGGGCAAGGCTGCTCCGGGTTGTAGCAGCGGGCAAACATTCCGGTGGCAACGACTATTGCTTTGGTTCTGATCACGATGAATTCGCCGGTACGCGAGTTTACCGCAGTGGCACCCACCACAGCACCGTTATTGGTGAGAAAGTCAACAATCATGGTCCGATCAAGTACATTCACCCCTCTCTTGCGTACCCCGGCCGCCATTTCCGGCTTGACATTCACCCAGTGCACCCTTAGAAAGGGCGATCCGCCACCAAAATTCTTGATGGGACGGAACTCCCCATCAGTCCACCTCATAGTGACACCGAGCTTCTCTAACTCCTCTATTGCCCAGTACCCGTTGGCATACTGCCGGTATATTCTGGTCAGATTTGAGTACGGGACCCCACCGTAGAAAGCCGACTCTCTTCCCAATTCCTCCAAGATTTCGGTAAAATCCTTCGGTGTCATGCCGCGGGGAAAGGCACCGCCGTAGTGGTCAATACCCTGCCCGGAAGTACCGCTCCTCTCAATTTTGGCCTTCTCGGCCAGCGTTACCTTCAGACCATTCTCGGCTGCCTTGGCCGCAGCCGCACAGCCGGCAATCGCTCCGCCGATTACCAGCACATCGGTCTCGATAACCTTGTCTGCAACCTGTTCCAGAGACATCATTTAACCCCCTTCGATTTTTATGAACCACGCTCACATTCAGCTACGCAAGCATTTAAGCGCCGTTCATTATAACACAATAAAATCAATTATAAAATAAGCATAGCATCGCCAAAACTATAGAAGCGGTATTTCCGCACGACAGCCTCTTGATACGCTTGCATGATGCGCTCCTGGCCGGCAAAGGCACTGACCATCATCAACAGCGTCGAACGGGGCAGATGGAAATTGGTCACCAGCGCGTCAACCAGACGAAACCGATAGCCGGGTAAAATATATATACTGACCCAACCGGCAAATGGCTGAAGATCGAGAGGCCCACTAAGTTGAGTTGCCTGTTCCAACACCCTCGCCGTAGTGGTACCCACGGATATAATTCTCCGTCCTTCTTTTCTCGCTTGAGACAGCGCGGCGGCTACTTCACCACTCAGCATAGCGTACTCAGTGTGGATAACATGATTAGCCGGGTCATCTTCCCGCACCGGCTGAAACGTGTCCAGCCCGACATGCAGGGTGACAAACAGGCAGCGCACCCCCTTCCCCTCTATCCTATCGAGTAACTCAGGGGTGAAATGCAAGCCGGCGGTAGGCGCCGCCACACTGCCCGCCACACGGGAGTAAACCGTCTGGTACCGCTGTGGATGCTCCAGGGGGTTATGGATATAGGGCGGTAGCGCCACCCTGCCCAGATCACCGAGCACGTCTTCATCACTGAAACTGATTACCCGGATACCCTCCTGCCGCTGCTCAACTACCTCGGCTATAGCCCTAGCCCCATGCGAGCTATCATCTGAAGAACCACTGACTATCTCAACCCGGGCGCCGGCATGAAGCCGCTTTGCCGGCCTCACCAGAGCTTCCCAAGCATTAACGTCAAGCCGGCGCAGCAACAGTATCTCTACCCTGCCTCCGGTATCAACCTTTACGCCATTAAGCCGGGCCGGTATAACCCGGCTGTCATTAAACACCAGAACATCCCCATTGCTCAGGTAGTCAACAATCTCAAAGAAACGGCGGTGCTCCAGAGAACCATCGCTACGGTTCAGTACCAGAAATCGCGAATGGTCTCTGGGCTCAACGGGGTTCTGGGCAATGAGTTGCACCGGCAGATGATAGTCAAAATCACTGGTTCTCATTAAAACACCCGAAAATATTTGAATGATCCGGCGGCATTCATACTATACAGTAATACTTCTGGCAAAGGCAATCGTAATACTTTAAGCTACCGCTGTCATTTCCTTGAAGATGCCTCACCACTGTGCTAATATACTATCGGTATTGAATTTGCTTTTCTAGAGGTCAGATGAGTCAGGAATCAGCTTGGGAGCCCAAAATTCTCGCCTTCCTTTGTAAGTGGTGCAGTTACGCTGGTGCTGATTTAGCCGGGACCAGCCGCAAAAAATACCCTCCCAACGTAAGGATAATCAAAATCCCGTGTTCGGGAAGAATTGACCCGCTTCTAATCCTTAAGGCTTTGCGCTTGGGCTTTGACGGGGTGCTGGTATCCGGCTGCCACCCGGGCGATTGCCACTACCAGACAGGAAACTACCGCGCCCGAAGAAGAATGGCTCTCACCAAGAAGTTCCTGGAATACATGGGCGCGGAACCACAGCGGATTCAGGCCAGCTGGGTTTCCGCCTCAGAAGGAGATAAATTCGCCGGGGTAGTTGCCGATATTACCGGGGATATAAGAAAAATAGGCCCCAACCGACTGTTTGCCGATGAGCGAGATAGAACAGAAGTTACAGACCGAAGCTAAAGCTTTACTGGAGCAGGGTAAGGTCGATTACATCATCGGCTTTACTCAGGGGAGTCTTAGATTTACCACCACACCACTGATAACCAGGGATAAAGGTGATACTGAAAGCCTGGTAATTAACCCCTTTATCGTGAACAACCTCAGCGTTTACCTCAATGAAATCAAGGGCAGGGTGGGCATAGTTGCCAAGGGGTGTGACGCCCGTTCCATCATCAGCCTCATCCAGGATGAGCAGATTATCAGGGAGGATGTCATCATTCTGGGCGTGCCTTGTCCCGGAATTATCGACCTTGGCAAGATAGAGAAACTGGTTGGCACAGATAGAGATAAGCTGGATGACATCACCCGCGAGGTGAACATGCAGGAGATCTTCTATCCCGGCTCG
>CAYOKF010000041.1:0-10492 GCA_964404475.1 uncultured Dehalococcoidaceae bacterium
TCCAGAAACGGCTTTCATCCCCACCCCGATGTCTCTATGATTTTTCAAAACGCCCGGCTAGCCGTTAATATACTCATACCCCCCCGGGACCAGCTCAACATGGTAAACGCCATGAAGAGTTTTCAAGTATGGCTGGATGGCCCTGACGAGCTGAGTTACTGGTGGATGGAAACGCTCAGCTTGATGCTAACCGCTGGTACAGCCTACGGAACAGATATCGGCAACGGTATAAAGAGATACACCAGCAACACCAATGGCGGCCCGGTCTTCGTCTACGTGAAGGACGACAAAATAATACGGATTACGCCCATTGAGTTTGATAATAAAGATGCCCAACCCTGGACAATCAGGGCCAGAGGTAAAGACTTCACACCGCCGCGAAAGACTACCATATCACCCCATACGTTAGCCTTCAGGTCGATGATCTATTCACCTGACCGGCTGCTATACCCCATGAAACGGGTCGATTTTGACCCCGATGGTGAACGTAACTGCCAGAACCGCGGGATTTCCGGCTACGAGCGCATCACCTGGGATGAGGCGATTGATATTGTTGCCAATGAGATCAAACGAACTAAAAGAGACCATGGTCCGGGAGCCATTCTTAACGGCAGTGGATCCCACCATTTATGGGGAAACCTAGGCTACTGGTTAAGTGCCAGACTCAGGTTTTTTAACTCTATCGGCTTTACGCCGGTCATCCACAATCCGGACAGCTGGGAGGGATGGTACTGGGGAGCCATGCACCACTGGGGATACAGCATGCGGCTTGGCGCCCCGGAAAGTTATGGCACAGTTGAAGATTGTCTGAAAAACTGCGAAATGGTGGTATTCTGGTCAAGTGACCCTGAAACTACCAGCGGCGTCTATGCTGCCTTTGAAGGAACCGTCCGCCGCCAGTGGCTGGAAGATCTGGGTATCAAAATGGTGCACATTGACCCGTATTACAATCATACCGCTGCCCTCTTTGGCGGCAAGTGGTTTGCCCCCAGACCAGCAACCGGCAATGCCCTGGCTCTGGCCATCGCTTACGTCTGGATCACCGAAGACCTCTATGATAAAGAATATGTCGCCGAGCGTACCACCGGTTTTGAGGAATGGAAAGACTACATCTTAGGCAAAGAAGACGGAGTACCCAAAACCCCGGAATGGCAGGAAAATGAGTCAGGAATCCCGGCCAAAGACGTGCGGACTCTGGCCAGGGAATGGGGTACCAGGAAAACCTACCTGGCCGCCGGTGGCTTGACCGGCTTCGGTAGTGCCTGCCGCTGCGCCACCGGTAATGAATGGGCACGTTCCATGGTCTGCCTGATGGCAATGCAGGGCTTAGGTAAGCCCGGAGTAAATATGGGTGGTATGCAACAGGGAACACCGGTGGACAGCAGCTTCTACTTCCCGGGCTATGCCGAGGGTGGCTTATCCGGCGACCTGCAAGGTACTTCATTGGCGGTAAGCCTGTATCAGCGGATGCCCCAGTTACCCACGGTAAATACGGTTTACCAGAGAGTACCAAGGATGAATATCCCGGAAGCAATCATGGGAGGCCACGCTACCGCTTATCCTACTGACCCCAGTACTATTGAAGGACAGTTCCTGGAATTCAGTTACCCGGCACCGGGCTATCCGCCTATTAAAATGTACTACAAATATGGTGGCTCACACATCGGCACCATGGGTGATAGCAACCGCTTCGCCAAGGCCTACCAGTCAGAAAATCTGGAATTCGCGGTTAATCAGTCCATCTGGTTTGAAGGTGAAGCCCAGTTCGCCGATGTCCTCTTGCCAGCCTGCACCAATTTTGAACGCTGGGATATCAGCGAATTTGCCAACTGCGGCGGCTACATCCAGCATAGCTTCAACCAGTGCAACCACCGCGTCGCCCTCATGCAACATAAGTGCATTGAGCCCCTTGGTGAATCAAAATCAGATTTCCAGATTTTCCTTGAGATTGCCAAGAAACTAGGGCTGGCCGCAGAATTTTCTGAGGGTGTCACTGAGTTTGACTGGTGTCAGCGACTATTTAACGCAACCGATCTACCCAAGGCTATCTCCTGGCAGAAATTCCTGAAAAAAGGTTATTACGTTATCCCCGCACCCAGGGAAGAATTGAGAGATGCAGTATCCTTCAGATGGTTTGCCGAGGATAGAGCCAAGGATACTCCGGAAATTGCCCCACTCCCCGCAGACTACACCGAGAAATGGCCCTTCGGCCTGCAAACACAATCAGGCAAGCTGGAGTTCGTCTGCTCCAGTCTAAAGAGATTTGACCCCGATGACCCGGAGAGACCGGTCATGACCAAGTATATCCCCGCCTGGGAAGGACATCACAGCAGGGAACTCTATGAAAAATACCCGCTACAGCTGATAACCCCGCACCCCCGCTATAGCTTCCACACCATGAGCGACGCCAAACACTGCTGGACTAACGATATCAAAGACCACCGTGTCCTTATTGACGGCTATTACTACTGGATTGTCAGGCTTAACACCAAAGACGCCGAAGCGCGAGGAATTCAAAATGAAGACCTGGTCAGAGTGTTTAATGACCGCGGAGAAGTAATCTGCGCCGCCCAGATAACCGAGCGCGTCCCGCCCGGTACTACCCACTCCTATGAATCTTCGGCAAACTATGACCCACTGGGTGACCCGGGTTCTTCAGCAGACCGCGGCGGATGCATTAATATCTTGACCCCAAGCCGACCCATGATCAAGAAATCGCACAGTTTTGCCGCCAATTCTTGCCTGGTGCAAGTAGAAAAATGGAGGGGGTAGAAGGGCTAAAGTGAAACAATGGTATATGGTCATCGATGTAGCCAAATGCGAAAACTGTAACAACTGCTTACTCGCCTGCAAGGATGAATTCGTGGACAACGACTGGCCAGGATACTCGTTAGCCCAACCTGACCTCGGGCAGAAGTGGATAACCATCACCGGAAAAGAAAGGGGCCAGTATCCAACTATCGATGTCGCCTATCTGCCGGCACCGTGTCAGCATTGTGATAATGCCCCCTGCATCAAGGCAGCTAAAGATGGGGCAATAAACAAGCGCCCTGACGGCATCGTTATCATTGACCCGGTCAAGGCAAGGGGCCAGAAAAGTCTGGTCAATGCCTGCCCCTACGGCGCTATCTGGTGGAATGAAGAGAAGAATGTACCGCAAAAATGCACCTTCTGCGCCCACCTCCTCGATAACGGATGGAAGCAGCCCCGGTGTGTTCAATCCTGCCCCACCGGAGCCTTAAGCATGCGCTACGTTGAAGACAAAGAAATGCAAAACATCATCGCCGCCGAGGGGCTTGAAGTCCATGAGGCAAAACACAACACGGCACCACATGTCTATTATAAAAATCTGTACCGCTTCAACCGATGTTTTATTGCGGGTAGCGTTGCTATTCAGGTGGAAGGCAAAGATGAATGTGCCAACAGCGCCGGGGTAACCCTGACCAGAGTGCCGGGGGAGACGATCAGTGAGTGCGTTACCGATAACTACGGCGATTTTAAGTTCGATAACCTTGAAGAGAATAGCGGCAATTACATTGTAGACATCACCTACCCTGGTTATGAAAATAAAACCATTGAGGTTGACCTGAAGACCAGTATTAATATCGGGACAATCTTTCTGTAAGCTTTACTGATATTTCTGAAGCAACCAGGCCAAGATCAACTAGCACTCGTTCCGGCTAGCGATTTACACTACCTCTGTTAAATCATAAAATAAACAGCAAAACCAGACTTGAAGTTATCATTTAGTTTATAACCAGAAACTCATATCGTTAAATATTCGCCCGGTTCTTTATTGCAACCTGAAAACGGACTTGACACAGGCCTCGTTTAATCAAATAATCTAATCTAAGGACAAACAAAATTATGAAGATTCGCTCCTATACCTATGAAGAATATATAGACATGGTTAAATCCTTTCATGGCTATGCGGCACCAGGTATGGTCATCGGCGGATTTATGGTAGACCTTGCCTACCAGCACCTCCCCAAAGAAGGCCTGTTCGACTCCGTAAGTGAAACACCTGCCTGCCTGCCCGATGCGATACAATTGCTCACCCCCTGCACCATAGGCAACGGCTGGCTTAGAGTCATTGATACCGGGCGGTTCGCCCTGATTCTCTACGAAAAAACACAGGGTGAAGGAATACGGGTTTTTCTGGACCCGGCCAGGCTTCCAGCCTGGCCCGAGATAAAGAGCTGGTACCTCAAGCTGAAACCAAAGAAGGAACAGGACTTCCAGCTACTTATTGAACAAATCAAGCAAGCCGGTTCAAGTATCTATGGTGTCCAGCGAGTTAAGGTTAAACCGCAGTTAATAACAGGGAAGAAGCACCGGAATGAATTTACCATTTGTCCCTCGTGTGGAGAATCCTATCCGGTAGATGACGGTGAAATCTGCCGGGGTTGCGCCGGTGCGTCTCCCTGCACGGTCTCTGAAACTCTGGTTAATTGAGAAGCTGCCAAGTAAAAAAGCTGAAGGTAAGGTGAATAAAGATGACTTATTCCACCAACAGCGAACAGGTTTTTACTAACTGTACAGTCGGCGGGCCGGTTAATGTTTACGTCAGAGACGGAAAAATGACGCGTATTGAGCCATTGCCGCTGACTCCTGACGATGCTGAGTCCTGGTTAATTGAAGCACGCGGCAGGAAGTTCTCACCACCCAGAAGAACAACCCTGTCGCCATACGCTCTGACAGAAAGGTCAAGGATATACTCGGCTAACCGCCTGCTCTATCCCCTGAAAAGAACGGACTTTGACCCTGAAGGAGACAGGAAACCGGCCAATCGGGGCAAATCAGACTACGAGCGAATTAGCTGGGATGAAGCTTTAGATATTCTTACCGGTGAAATAGAGCGCATCCATAAAAGCTATGGGCCGGGGGCCATTTTAAGCACGGCTTCTTCACACCATAACTGGGGTCATATCGGCTACCGGCATAGTGCTTACTTCAGATTTATGGACATCCTGGGCTACACCTACGCCGAACATAACCCCGATAGCTGGGAAGGCTGGCACTGGGGAGCCATGCATGCCTGGGGATTTGCCTGGAGGCTGGGAATTCCAGAACAATACGACCTCCTTGAAGATGCCCTGAAAAACTGTGAAATGATTGTCTTCTGGTCCAGTGACCCGGAGACAACCAGCGGAATCTACTGCGGGCAGGAGTCAACCATATGGCGTTTCTGGTTGAAGGAACTGGGCATCAAAATGGTATTCATTGACCCCTACTATAACTTCACCGCAGTAAACCACTGCGACAAATGGTTTGCGCCCATGCCGGATTCCAGTGCCGCCCTGGCGGCCGCCATTGCCTATGTCTGGATTACCGAGGACCTGTACGATAAAGACTATATTAAAACGCATACTCACGGCTTTGCCAAGTGGCAGGAATACCTGCTCGGCAAGGAAGATAATACCCCCAAGACTCCCCGGTGGGCTGAGAAAGAGACAGGAATACCAGCCCGGGAAATTAGAGCCCTGGCCCGGGAATGGGCGAGTAAAAGAACCATGCTGGCGGCGGGAGGACTGGGCGGGTGGGGAGGCGCCTGCCGGACTGCCTATGGAACGGAATGGGCGAGGATGATGGTTCTCTTGCAGGCCATGCAGGGACTGGGTAAACCGGGCATCAATATCTGGGGAACGACGGGAGGTGCCCCGTACAATGCCAATTTCATCTTTCCCGGCTATACTGAGGGAGCAATATCAGGAGACCCGTTAAACACCGCCGCCCATTACCAGATGGTCAGCCGGGCGGTGACCAAAACACCGGTAAGGTCCGCAATAAACGATCCCGGAGGACAACACCTGCCCAGGATTCTAATCCCCGAATGTATCCTGGACCCGCCTCAAGAATGGCGGGGAAAAGGCTTCTGCGGCGTCTCTACGGAGTACCAGTTTAAGAAATACAAGTATCCTGAGGACGGTTTTTCCAAGGCTAAAATGTTCTGGCGGTACGGTGGCGCTTACATTGGCACCATGAATAATACCAACCGCTGGGTTAAGATGTACCAGAGCCCCAAGCTAGAATTCGTCGTCAATCAGTCCATCTGGATGGAAGGCGAGGCCCAGTTTGCCGACCTGGTGCTGCCGGCCTGCACCAACTTTGAAAGGTGGGACCTCAGCGAGTGGGCCCATTGCTCCGGCTATATACCGCATAACAACTATGGCACCAATCACCGGATAGTAATCCTGCAAAAGAAATGCATTGAGCCACTTGGAGAATCCAAATCAGATTACGATATTTTTGCCACGGTGGCTCAGAAGCTGGGATTCTATAACAAGTTCACCGAGGGAGGCCTGACCGAGTACGACTGGGTGAAGCGGCTGTTTGCCGCCAGCGATCTCCCCAAATACATTTCCTGGGAAGAATTCGAGAAGAAAGGCTACTTTGTTGTTCCACTGCCGAAGGACTACAAGCCAACACCAGCCCTGAGATGGTTCGCCGAAGGCAGAAGAAGGGATACGCCGGACTGGGGGCCGGTGGGGGGAGGAGTAGAAGGACTACCCGACAAGGAAGGAAACCTGGCTACACAGTCGGGGAAGATAGAGTTCGAAGCGCAAAGTCTCCAGCGTTTTGACCCCGATGACCCGGAAAGGCCACCCGTTCCCAAATATATTCCTTCCTGGGAAGGACAGCATACCAGGGAACTGGTCACCAAATATCCCCTGCAACTCATTACACCCCACCCAAAGTACAGCTTCCACACTCATTATGACGGGAAGGAAAGCTGGATAAATGAGATACCGGAACACAGGGTTAAGAAGGAAGACGGGCATTACTACTGGGTAATCCGGATAAACCCGCAGGACGCCACGGCAAGGGGTATAAACAACGGTGATATAGTTAAAGCCTATAATGATAGGGGGGCTGTCTTATGCGCTGCCCAGATTACCGGGCGGGTACCACCCGGCGTAGCCCATTCTTACGAGTCCTCATCTACTTACGAGCCAATTGGTGAGCCTGGAGAATCACCGGACAGAGGCGGATGCATTAACCTGCTGACGCCTCACCGCTTCGTCTCTAAGAACGCCTGCGGTATGGCACCGAACTCCTGCCTGATTGAAGTGGCAAAATGGGAGGGACCGGCATGACCAGATGGAGTATGATAATTGATATATCAAGATGCACCGCCTGCTACGATTGCTTTGCCGCCTGCAAAGATGAATACTGGGATAACGATTATTACCCCTATTCCTCAGCTCAGCCAAAGGAAGGACAATTCTGGATGAACCTCACCAAAAATGAGCGGGGAACATATCCATGTATAAAAGTGGCTTATATGCCTGTTCCCTGCATGCATTGTGATGACGCGCCTTGCGTTAAGGCCGCCAGGGATGGCGCTGTCTATAAAAGACCTGATGGAATAGTAATCATAGACCCGCAGAAAGCGGTGGGGCAAAAGCAAATAGTGGCTGCCTGCCCCTACCAGGTGATATTCTGGAACGAGGAAAAGAAGCTACCGCAAAAGTGTACCTTCTGCGTTCACAGGCTTGAGGAGGGGAAAACCCCCAGGTGCGTGCAGGCATGCCCCAGTCAAGCCCTGACCTTCGGCGACCTGGATGACCCTGAGAGCGATGTATCCAGATTGTTGACCTCAGCTAAGCCCGAGGTCTATCACCCGGAACACAATACCAGGCCCGGCGTCTACTATCTGGACCTTTACAAGATGACCAAAAACTTCATCGGCGGCAGTGCCGTTTTTGGCGATACTGACGAGTGCGCGGAAAACGTCAAAGTAACCTTAACCGATAAAGAGACCGCGGAAACAAAGACCACTCTCAGTAACAACTACGGGGACTTTGAATTTGATAGCCTCAATCCGGGAAATTATGAGTTAAAACTTGAATACGACGGATACAATATAAAGACAATCAGCATCAACCTTAAAAAGGACAGTTACCTGGGAGTCATAAGCCTTATCCCGTTGGCTGGAAATCAGTATCGGATATGTGGTATATAATTAGTAATCCTGAAATTAGTATCCGATATCTTGAAATCAGTATCGGATATATGGTATATTAACACTTGAGAAAGTAGGAGGTGGGAACATTGCCACTATTAAGTAAGACAAAAAGATTCTCGGCATCAGAAGGCATCTGGGGTGCCTTGATTGGCATCGTGGTCTTTGGCTCAGTCTGGGGGCTCATTGAAGCTACACTGGGCGGTTTTTTACATCTTATCCATTTCACTCCGGTCTTTAGAGGGGCAATTATGGCCGGCATTGGCATGTCCATCATGGCGACATTCGTCGCTAGCTACCGGCGGCCAGAGATGGTATTTGGCTTAGGCATTATCGCTGCCCTTTTCAAGCCGCTAAGCGCCCTGATTTACTTCAAGCCTGTTTTTGCTCCGTTCGTGGTCAACCCTGCCTCAGCAATCCTTCTTGAAGCACTGGCTTTCAGTCTGGTGGCCAGTCTGCTGTACAAGGGCTTTGAAAGCAGCTTCAGAACGCGTATCGCGGTTGGCGTGTCGGCAGGATACCTGGGCATTATCCTCTATGCCGTACTGGCCTCAGCGCTGGGACTGGGTAACTGGCCAGCCATGGCACTTACCGAGAAGATCACTACCACACTGACCAATGGCACCGGACTGGCCATCATTGGCACCGGCCTGCTGCTTTTGGGGTACCTGGCCGGAACCCAGCTTCGCCCCAGGCTCCTGCAGCTCAGAACAATGAAGCCAGGGTTGTTCTATGTCGGCGCCGCTGCCAGCACCATCTTTTGCTGGGCTGTAGCAGCACTCGCCTTCGCATCAGGTCTCTAGGGAATCTTACATATCGGGTTGGTGAACCAATCGGGGCAAGGTCAGCCAGGACTGTTAAGGTGTTGTTTCGTTACCCGCTCACTCGCCGGGCATCCGGAAGGGATACCTCTCCTCATAAGGTTGGGAGAGGTCCGGCCACCACTCCTGCGGTACCGGTTTCTTGAGGACTCGCATCTGACCTTGCTCCTCTTTTAACAGCACCCAGGCCAGCCAGCCGGGATCATCCCGTCGGGGATAGTCTTCACGGTAGTGACAACCCCGGCTTTCCGTTCTGAAAAGTGAGGCCCGCAACCGCATCTCGGCATTGAGCACCATGTTTTTTGCCTCCAGCGCCAGACGCAGCTCATGCGGGTCCCTGGCGAAGAGCTTGGGAACAAGGTGATCCCTTAAAAACTCAACTACGGTCAGTGCCGCCCGCATCCGCTCCTCTTTTTTGACATACAAGATATAATACGGTATCACCGTGTTCTGAAGTACCTGGGTTAACCACCGCGGGCTGAAGCCGCCCTTTCGCTCCACAGGCGCATGGGTAACCTTTTTTAATCTATTAAGCTCTTTTTCATCTACTGCCGGATTTTCTGCCTGCGCTGCATACCTGGCAGCAGCTACTCCCGCTCTGGCGCCGGTAACCGAAGAACCACTAAGAGCGCAGCCGATAGCGCCATAGACAGAGCCCATCTGCATGGTACCCAGAGAATCCCCAGCGGCATAAAGCCCCGGGATAACGGTGGCACAGTCAGCGTCAGCAGGCCAGATACCTTCCGCCTTGTGTACGGACATCCCCGAAGCAGCACCACCTATCCTGATCACCTGTTTGCCATCGGGTGTTTCAGAGTATAGTGGCGCCCGGCCGGCATGCGCTTCAAATTCCAATTCCAGGAACAGTGTGCCGATGCCCGGAACCTCATCACCTTCTGCATTGACAACCTTTCGCATCGGCGGACCGTCACCCTTCTTTAACGGTGCACTTCCCGGCTTGCCGGGGTACATTAAAAAGGCAGGGTTCTCAGCACTGGTGGCATGCGGGTCAACAAATTCCTTACCAATTATCTCGCAACCAGCCCGGTAGGCCATGGCATCACCATCAGCAGTTAATGCGGAGATAGGCCATCCCGCCGGCTTGAAGCCGGCAGCCCCCGCACATATTACCGTCGCTTTGGATTTTAAGATGTACAGGTCATGGCTCTCCATGGGAATGCCGATAGCGCCAACAACCCTCCCCTCCTGCTGCAACAAGTCGGTGACCATGATTCTATCCAGAATCCTGGCATCACTCTTTAGCACCTGCTTCCGCAGAATTTCGGAGTGTTTCATTGCCTCCGTGTGGAGCGCACGGCAAGGGCCTAAACTGGAAGCGCTTCTAAACAGTTCCCCATTCTCGTCCTTGGCGAATTCCACTCCCCAGGAGACGAGGTCCTGATACCTGGAATACGAGTCCTTAAAAGCCAGCTCAGTCCAGACCCGGTTGTTGACATACTCACCGGTGGTATTGACCTGGCTCATCCAGGCAGCCAGGTCATCACCCCACTCAGGGTTAAAAACCATGTAGCCCCCGGCAAACGGGGTCTGCCCCGACTTTCCGGCATAACCCTTGTCAACCAGTGTAACACTAACCCCCTGCTCCCTGGCTTTTATCGCCGCGAAACAGCCTGCCATACCACCCCCGATTACCAATACATCAGCCTCAATGATCCTTTCTACCATCTTCAATGTTCCTCCCCTT
>CAYOKF010000042.1:0-10222 GCA_964404475.1 uncultured Dehalococcoidaceae bacterium
ATGGCCGTGACAGCAATATCGATGATGTCATCTATTTCGGCCATGACCTCTGGCTTCTCTTCTATCTTCACGTAGAGGTCATAATCATTGCCTGCCGAAATGCCGCCGATACCAACTATACCAGCCCCGACTATCTCAATATCCACTTCCCCGGTCACCGTGGTGTACGTATCCGGCGAATCGGGACAGGGTAATGATGTTTTGGCAGATAGTATCTCATCAAAGCCGAAGAGTCCCCTTTGCCCGATGCTGCCATACAGGGTAAACTCATGTTCCGGTCCCCTGTAAGGCACAGCTATGCTCACTCTCAGAACATCGCCGGCCGTTAGAGCCACCTTGTCCTGAAGCGGCACCAGCCACCCGGTTCCGGGTCTGAATACGTCCAAACCACTGATCATGCCTTTTACACCTTCGCGTAGTCGGTAATGCTTATCTCGCCAAACTCCGACTCGGGGGTCTCCGCCATCACCTCAACAACGTCGTTAAGAGTGGGGGAAATTACCTCGGGTATGGTGCCGCCGATTTTGGCATAGATGTCATAGACACCGGCCGAGATGGCTGTGGTGATGGAGATATCCACGTAATCCTCGCGGTAGTTCCAACTGGCATCCTCGGGTACACTGATGGTCTTGGACCCGTGCAGCACCTCATCGAAACCAGCCCAGCCGGAGTTGCCGATGGCCGCATATAGCGTCTGGTTTTCCGCCTTACCGATATGCGAGTACCGGCAGGTTATGCGTAGCTTGTCTCCCGGCTTCACCTGGACACTTGCCAGCGGCACTAGCAGAAGTCCGTACTGTGATGGTAAATAAACCGCGCCCATATCAACTACCTCCTTGCATAACTTACTATTTCAATAGAGCCGAACTGAGACTCGACTTCCGAAGCCAGGTCGATGGCTCTCGTCATTTCGTCATCAAAATGCCAGCTGCCGTCAGCCCCGTAGTAATAACTGTAAGCATGTATGGTCACTTTCTTATCCGGCATGCTGAAGTAACCGCTGAAAGATTGAGTGACGCCTGCATTGACATTGGTACTTGGATCGGGAAAGCTGATACCCGGCCAGGGAGTTACGCCGTACTCCAGTGCACCGCCGACCATAATGCTGATGGCCGAAGAGTAGGTGTTTTTCACCCGGACGGTAATATCAACCCGGTTGCCCTGGGTGGCTTCAGCCGGTGCTACTATTTCGATGATGTCGGCATACTGCGCCATATGTTTCTCCTAAGCCGGATATGTAAGCTGCACCGCATAGGTCACCTTGAGCTGCCCCGTATCCGGCACGGTTACTGTAGCGGTGAGCAGGTCGCGGGCCGTCATGTAGTTGTACGGAACGCTACTGCCTGGCTGGTAGCCTCGTAGAGTCAGCGCCACCTCATTGACGCTTACATCTCCTCCGGAGTTATTGTTGAAGAACCTGGCAAGCTCGTTCTTCATGGTCAGCGTGCCGGGATTCCAGGTAATTGCATGACCTTCCGACTCCACGTAGGTGAGCTGGCCGGCTCCGGTACCGTTTGAAATCTTTGAATGCAGAAAATGGCTCTCAAAATCTTCAGGGTTCGTTCCGCTGCCCACCAGGATGCCGTAGTCATCGTTACCCGCCGGGCCGCGGTAGCCCCAGGAGGTAGTATCCGTTGATACAGCTCGCCCCAGGCAGACAGGCCCGTTACCATATCGCACGGAGCCGCCGATATCCTTCAAACTGAGGTATCCGGCTCCGAAGGAGCCATTATCGAGGTCTTTACCAGCCAGGTAGCAGAACATCATGTTGTAGGCGTTTCTCACCCAGCTGTGGCTTCTCTGCCTGAAGCACTGGATAACTTTCCCTTCACTGTCCCTGACCTCCATCTCCCAGAAGGCTTCCGGGGCTGGGATGTGCAGTCTCTGCCCCAGTTTTCTCAGCTCTTCGTATAGTTTCTCTTCATCTGCCATGCCTTTCACTCCTTAAGCCGGATAGGTAAGCTGAACGGTGTATGTGACTTTGAGCTGTCCGGTATCCGGCACGGTTACCGTTGCGGCCAGCTTGTCGCGTGCCTGAAGACGCTTCCCGTAGACGATGCTGCCGCCCTGGGGCTGGTTCATGACCAGGCCGACCTCGTTGACCTCGATGTCTCCCCCACTGTTATTATTGAAATACCTGACCATTGCATTGGAGAGAACTCTCGTGGCCGGGTCATAACTTACACTGTGTGGGTCCTGCTCGATATAGCTTAGCTGCCCTGCATTTACACCGTTGGCGATCTTGGACTGGAGCGCATAATCTTCAAAGCTCTCGGGATTGGTACCGGATCCCACCTGAATGCCCCAGTCATCCTCACCGGCCGGACCGCGATAACCGTATGTCGTGCTGTCAAGATTGGAGTTGCTTTGACCGATCGGACCGGAGGCATACCTTATTGAGCCGGCCGTGTCCTTGATACTCAGCGCCCCGGGCCCGAATGAGCCACTGCTTGCGTTCTTGCCGGCAAGCTGGCTGAACATGTGATTGTAGGCATTCCTTACCCAGCTGTGGCTCCGCTGTTTCAGCCGCTGAACCACCTTTCCATTTCTATCCCTCACTTCGAGTTCCCAGAAGGTCTCCGAGATGGGAATGTGCAATTCCTGACCCAGCTTTCTCAATTGCTCATAGCGAGTTTCTTCTATCGGATCCATAGTCAGACTCCTTATTGCTTGGTCCAGGCAAAGGCCCTGGTTCCTTTTGGCTGCGTAACAACTGAGGTATAAGCCGATACCCTTGCCCTTATCCAGTACTGGCCGGCTATGCCGCCAACCGTTGTCTGCGCCCAGTCCAGTAGTCTGGTAAATGTCACCAGCCTGATCCCGTCCACCCTGAAGCCGCTCGTATTGTCGATAACATCAGATAAAGCTACCCACGAGCCATTCCAGTACTCCCAGGCGATATCCCAGGTACCGATGCCAGCAGTGCCCGCCCTAAGTTCAAGCCAGTCCCAGAGTGATGGATACCCGAAATAGTAGGCGTCATTCACTGCCGGAATTGACGGCAGGAGAGTCATATCGTCGGCGGTATCACTGTTTGCCTCGGTCGTTTCATCAGTCTGAGCTCCGCCGTCATCGGCCACAGCTCCACCGAGCGGTGCTCCGATCGCTGCTTGCCCGGAGATATCCGGGGCTGGGATATCCAGTGATGGTGATGAGGCCACCCCGCCACCGGGACCGGTTAGTGTGTTGAGCGTGATTTCTGGCTCGGGTGGAGTTAGTACCCCGGTCGCCGTCCTTCCCGGCGGGCTTGAAGCCTGCTGAGTGAGCTGGGTTACCGCTGGCGCAGGAATAGATAAATCAAAGGCTGTTGCCCTGTTGAGAGCACCCGTCATATATTGCACCAAACTCTCGATATCCTGCCAGACAGGAGACAACCCCGGGCCACGACTCCTCAGAAAGTTGTAGCCCTTGCCGGCATCGGCGGTGAGCCGCTCCAGAATGCTGGCGCCGCGGAAGAGAACATCACCGTGCGCCATACCTGTGGCGATGGCCCTCAGGTTGGCTATCTCCCTGGCTCGCCAGTCTTTGTCGGCATCTATCTCAAGCTGGGAGAGCTTATTTATTCCTTTAGTCAATAAACTCATTCTTTTACCTCGGTAATGACATCCCAAAGAGTGATCCCAGTGGTATATAAACCAGCGCCCTGCCTGCCTCATCCAATCCGACCACATTAAGGCAGCTACCAAGCACCCAGCAGGATATCCCCACCACGATTACCAGCACCGAGCCCCACCAGGGAATGGGTGATTCCTGCCTTACTTCAGGACTGTTTCCCACCTTGTGTTGGCATACCGGGCACTCCTTAGCGTCAAGCTTAAGACGTACCTTACATTCAGGGCAGTAGAGATAGGTAACAGGTTTAGTCGGATGCTTGACTGCCTGCGACAAAGCATATGCCAGAAATTTCGGTACCGGATTCAGCGTTTTCATCACACCATTCCTCCCGCCAGGTTGGCTATCATGCTCATCATCATTACCATCGGGAAGGCTTGCATGGTCTCCTCAGCCGGTGAAATTGCCGGAGACATCTGTCCCAGCATCGTCCCCATGGCCGGCATGCCATAACCATAAGCGTTGTCTTTCTTTACCGGGGCATCCGTCGGCTTGGTGGAAATGTAGGGAGCAAACTCCCTAACCTCAATCAATCGAAACGGCCACCCTTCGCCATAAGCCCTGCGGCCGCTCTCCCAGAGCAAGCCGGTAAGGCCTGACAGCAAAGGGGCAGCGAAACTGGTGCCCGACTTGGTTACATATCCTTCGTCGTTCTTGTTGCTGGCCATCTCCAGGCTGGTGCCCCAGAGAACGAAGTCGGGCTTGGTTGCTCCCTGAACCGTTGGCCCTCTGGAAGATTTCTCCCAGATGACCAGTGCCTCGGTTGTTTCTACGGCACCCACAGCAATCACTTCCGGATCGCAGGCAGGTAATGTGATGGTGGTCATCTTGGGCCCGAAGTTTCCGGCTGCAGCGATGACATCAAGCCCGTATTCCTGGCTCGCCTGGCGACAGGCTACCCTTACCGGGTTATCCTCATCGCCATCATCCTCAGCTCCGAGGCTAAGATTAAGCAGATTAGGATACATGTCATCGGTAGGCCAGAGGCCACTCTTTCTGGCGTTTTCGGCCAAGTCACAGACCTTATCAATGCCGAGGACAATATCCTCGTCGCTCCCAACGCCCTCGTCGTTAATTACCTTGATGTTGAAAATAGCTGCACCCGGCGAGACTCCTGCCTTCTCGCCTGGCCCGTGCATTCCTCCGGCGACAGCAAAGGCCACCTGGGTACCATGCCCGAACACATCATCCGGTGACGGCGAGTCGGTGAAGTTGGCTTCATAGACCACCTTGCTCTTTAGTGACTGGTGAGTTTTGTGGATTCCGCTGTCTAGAACGGCCACAGTCAAGCCAGTGCCTGTAAGTGGCGGGCTGAAATATGAGCGGAGTAGATAAAAGACATCGGATACAGTTTCGACCGCCGATACCTCGGTCATCACCTGCTCAGCTCGGTACTCTTTCAGTGCTTTGACCGCAAGCCCGGGCATCTGCGCCAGCCTTTCCGCCTGTTCCCCCTCCAACTCGCAGAAGACCTGTCCCAGAAGCTTTGTAGATTTGATGTTTCTGGCGCCGACCCTCTTTGCTGCTTCTTCAAGCTGACCCTGGGTTAATCCTTTAGCAACTATCGAATATCTCATGGCTCTATCTCCTCTCAGATTGCCTCCACGGCAATGAGTTTATCGATAATCGAATGCCCTGCCGAACCCGCAGACGGGATAGTCATGTCCTGGCCATAATAGGCGTCCCAGCCTCCGGCCCTGCTGTCAGCACGCACCTCGACAATGGCCCGGTAATGATAGATTTTCGCCGGGTCTAATCCCGATATCCCGGCACTGAAAGCCCCTGTTATCCCATACTGATAGGACGTATTATTGCCATAGGCTATGGTCTCGCCCCACTGAAATCTGACTCTTATACAGCTGTTTGAAGCCAGGTACGGATCGAGGAATGCGCCCTCATTGTTGGTGACCAATCCGTTCAGGGTAGCCGCAGTACCCGTGTAGCCTGTAGGTTTGCTCGTTCGCACCGAGGCATTCTGGTAGATTACTGAGACGAAGTAGTAGGTCGTACCCACGCCGGAAGGAATACCGGAATCGAAATGATACACACCGGCTAGGAGTGCATCCATCTCGGCCAGCGTCCAGGGATTTCCGGTGATCGGGTTCGAGGTCAGGGTGTAATGCTCGGAACCGGGGCTCTGATAACCGGCCCAGGTATTTTGCGGCCCCTTGTACAGGCTGCCGTTGGTATGGACGGCAAACTTGCTCCAGGCAAGAGGATTGGCCCGGTAGCCTACCACGTGAATACGAATCTTTTTGACCTCGGTAATCTCACGGTAGGTTGGATTATCGAAAGTCCACAGGTCACCCACTTCGAATGCCCTATCCTGGTAGACGCGCTTCAGCCAGTCCGAATCCCTCACCTTGTCATAGTGAGTCGGGGGGCTGGTGGGGTATATCCTCAATGAAACGGAGCTGTCTCCGCTCGGCCTTATGTATTCCCAGTCCATATCGCTACTCCATCATTTCTCCAGTGAGTACCACACTCTTATCCCCACCTGGACATCGTTGAAATTGAGGAAATCAGCATTCGCCTTAGCCAGCAGCCACCGGAACTCGTAGCTTCCGTTTCCGTCAACAACACCGGAAATATCTATACTCCCGATGCAGACGTCGCCACCTTCCCTGGTTTGTCCTTCCAGGCTGAATTGGCCGTCGACGAAACCTATCGCATCAAGCCAGTCTCCGGTGTCCTTTCTAGCCTGTATTACCTGGCTGATTCCAGGCACCGTGCTGCCGTTCAGGCTATTGGGGGACGAATCCGTATTTTCAACCATCCTGAACTTGAACATCACAACTGCCCTTAAAATAGTAGCCGTGGAGGGTATCCCACCTACAGTCAGACCGGGCAATGCGACGGTAGCAACTGTGCTGTCAAACTGTACCTCCTCAACCGGTTCGCTCCAGAAGTCGACCATACTGGCAAAGCCAGCCTGCACCTCCAGGAGAATATTCCTTATCTCGGTGAGGTCAACTTTTTCCTGTTTACCCTCTATATAGAATTCACCAGGCATAGTCAGCTACCCCCACACGCTCCGATATATCTCTACCCCATCAAACCGGTAGTCTTTGCTCAGAGTGAAGTAGTAGTCAGCTGTATCAATTACGTACACGGTGTCCATTCCCGTCGATATAAATCTCAGCGCTCCGTTTGCCTCTACGTTAACCGGGACGCCGCTGTTCACGTTGATAATCATGAGGTCTCCCTCGTCAAAATGCTGGGTGAGCAGCTCCCAGATACCGGTGCCGGTGTACTCGTGAATTGCGCCGCCGCCGACATTCTCGGTATAACCACCCATGCCGCCGCAGACTCCATAGAGCGCGAAGAAGCCCTGTTTGCCTGCCGGTCTGAGTATCCAGTCCCAAACACCGCTATCCCTGGCCGCGGTGAACTGGTGGACCCAGCCACCCGTCGGTGTGAACCGGTAAACAGCCGGAGGCCCGGGATAGGTGGCTCCCCAGATAGCGTCCTGATCTTCGTTGTAGAAACCGGGAGCGCCGAGAAAGGTCGGGCAGTTGTGTATTGTGTAGAGCCAGGAGTCGCTGACTTTGTTGTAAGCCATAGTTCTGCGGTTACCGGTCCTTTCCACAATGTAGACCTCGTCGCCGATTAGTCCGCCAGTATGGCAGGGGTTTACCGGCGGCTTAGTGAGACTCGTCCAGATGTGGGTGGCATAGTCCATCTTGTCGAACCGGCTGAAGGCTTGCTCAGTTCTGTCCGTCTGATAAAGATACAAAGCGTCCGATGCCCCATATAATACAGCTTCATCGGCGTTGCCGGGGCAATTGGGGGCGTCTCCGACCCATGTCCAGGCATCACTCGCTATGTCGTATTCAAGGACTCTCCAATCGGTCGGACCGTAAGGAGCGTAGTAGTATATCTTCCCGGCATGATAACCTGATACCGGAAAAGCAGTGCTGAAGTTGCGGTAGTGTCCGGGCAAATTGGCCAGCCTCTCCCACTTCTCAGTGGCCAGGTTAAACCTGAAGTGCAGGTCGGTAGTCGTCCCGATGCCGTCGTAACCACCGGCGACGTAGATGTAACCATCGTGAACGATGGACAAATACCCGTAGAGACGGGTGTACTGACCATATCCCAGGTCGTAATAAGGTATCATAGTAAAGGGAGATAGCCAGATGGTAGGCGGGCTGGCCGTCTCACCGTCGAATACCTTGGTAGTGGTAAACTTGGATCCCACAACAAATTCTAGGGCATTTTCCGCTAGATTGACCCTGGCCTGCCGCTGAGCTGTACCGGAATAATCATTTGGGGTATCAGTCAGCGCCAGGAAGCTGTTTGCCCCTTTGACGAGCAAAGACATCACATTGCCTCCAGCATATAGTCGTAGTCCATGGATGCACCGTCATCGGCAGCCTTGTCACTTTCTGCCTCCACTCTCAACCCTTCGTGGATGCCCACGGTACCGTTGACGATCCACAGACCATCCGGGTCATCACCCTGTTTGAATTCCTGCTCATATACCTTACGCTCAGTGCCGTTTATCTCCATGAACATCTTGACCGTTATCTTCGCTCCTGCCTGGAAGGCGCTTATGTTTAAAAGCAGCGAGTGAAGCTTCTTTTTGCTATCATTAGCCTCGATGATTACGACATCAGCGCCGGTTTCCCCGCTGGTCGCTGTTCCCGAGTTCCAGTTGCCGGTAACGGATCCTGATACTGGGTCCTCGCCAGAGAGGTTTTCGGCATGGTCCTTGATAGCAGCGATTTGTTCCTTCAGTTCACCAATTTCAGAAAGCAAGTCGCTGATATCCAGCTTTTCTTTTTTGCCCTCGATATAGAACTCGCCGGGCATCAGTCTTCCCTCCCGGGCGGAAGTAGCTTTCTCTCTCCACCAACAGATATAACCGCTGGCTCTTCTTTCTTTTTCTTCTCGGGCTGCAAGGCAGGGGCTACCATCCCCAGCATGATAACCGGGACCATCATCATGAGCATCGAACTCCAGTCGAAGCCTGTCGACGTCCCTGGTGTTCCCGGCCAGGTGGGTGGTAGCGCAGATGTCGACGGTGCTACCAGCAGGGTGGATATCGAGTCGGTGACCTCCTCGGTCTCTCTTTCCACCAGCAGCACCGCCAGGTCCGCATTGGTCTCTTCGAAGCGGAATGCCCCGTAGAGGCGTACGAAGTCACCAGGCGCCACTTTGAACCAGGTGTATCCAAACACCGGTAAGGCCTCCTCACTGATAACCGTCTCATTCGAGGAAAGCCTGGCCATGAGGGCATACTCCTTCTCCACTTCCGTCGGATTGGCAACATAGATGCTGCAGCCCACATCGTAGCCGGGAGAATATACTATCCAGGGAGGCAGGTCCCAGAAAATGTCTCCCAGCTCTCCCATTACTGTAATCTCTGTCGTCATAGCGGAAACTCGACCTCCTCTCCCTTGACGGCCTTCCTGACCAGGGAAAGCGCCCAGGCACCCATGGCCACCAGAATAGCGATGCCGATAAGCCCGGTAAAAATCGACTGCCAGAACTGGGGCTGGTACTCTGCCGGGTAATAGCCGTAGTATTGCTGAGGCTGATACTCGTTCATGTCTTTGCCTCCTCGATCTGCTTGGGTTTCTCCGAGGCCATCAGCGGCTTAATTATGCTCATCATGAGCCACATTATCAGCAGCATCATCCCCAGGTTTATCAGGTTTGATATGAAAGCCTTGAGAGAATCCGGCAGAATAAGCCAGATGCCGGCAGTCAGAAGTGGGGGCAGTACTACGGTGGCCAGCAGACCGATGATTATGGGTAGCCAGGCAAAGCCCTTCTGCCAGACGAGATACACCGACTTGGAGCCAACATCGGCATATACGTAGTATTCGCTACCAGGCCATGGCTCGATACCGGCATCGCGGATTGCCTGTTCCAGGTTGTTCAGTATTTCTTCAGGGACCGGCTCGGCAAAATCAAGGCGTACTAATACCAGGGCACCTTCGGCCGCGCCTTCCTCAAGCGGGGTGAAGGTGCCCAGATCTTCAATGGTTTGAGCCTGCCCTAATAGGACAGCCCTATATCCCGGCGGTACGAAAGCATAGGGCATATTTCACCTCCCTATGCCTATTCCACCAGTCTCTTGCCTCTAAGCCCCCATACTGTAAGGTCGACAGTAACTGCACCTCCGGCAATGGCCGCTGTTTCCCCGGTTACTACCAGGGTGAGCTTATCACCTCCGATGAGCCTCAGGGCGTTGCCCAGCTCGTCCGGGTCGGCGAAGTCCCTGACTACCTCGCGGTAGACCTTAACCTCATCGGTGCCGTCCCAGTAGGCGCCTACCAGCACCTGGTCGTGGTCGTAGACGCTGCCCGCGGCAATCAATGCCTGGGTGGCGGTAAGCCGGTCGTTGGTGCTGTAGAACAGCTTGGCAATATCATCGGTTGTCGGGAACCGGGATACCCGGAAGTTGCAGATGAGGTCGCCGGCGGTGAGTGCCGCCTGCTGGTGGACGTGGATTTCGTGGTTCCTCAGGAACCATATCTCGTCCTCGGGCACCTCGATCTCACCGGTTATCTGGGCACCGACCGCCGTCCCGATGGGCACGGTGACGCTTACCTGCCCGTTCCTGGGGTCTATCCTGTCAAGGGCGTGCTGCTTCTCCGCCAGGA
>CAYOKF010000043.1:0-10091 GCA_964404475.1 uncultured Dehalococcoidaceae bacterium
TTCCTTTAGCCGACACAATTTTCTTGGTTATCACGAATTTGTCCGAGTTTAATTTTTCCTCAAATAGGGAATTAGCCACCGCCTTCTCCTGTCTCAATGTTAGCTTTGCTTACAATCCTTTTGGGGCGGGGAATCGCCCTGAAGTTCCGTGCCGGGTAGTAGCGGCGCATTTTATCCAGCTGCCCCAGCCTCTCCAGTCGGTTATAGATTAAGATCCAGGCGCAGTCCATATCATTATTGGCTTCGCACTTGCCGTTCTTGGTGCCGGCGCAGGGGCCGTTAAGTATCCCTTTGGTGCAGCGGGTAATCGGGCAGATACCCCCGGTCTCTTCCAGGCGGCATTCACCACAGGCGGCACAGCGCTCGTCCCAGACTCCCCATTCTCGTGACATGCCCATAAAGGAAGTGTTGACACCGGGTAAAACGGGCAAATCAGGAAAGCGCTCCACGAGGGCCTGGACACCTATACCACAACCCAGCGAAAGTATGGCATCAACATCATTGACCTTGTCAGCAAGCGCATCCAGGAATTCATAGTCGCATTGCCTCTTTACCGTGTATTCGGAAAAGTCGTGAGTATTATTGCCACTCCGTGACTCGGCAACGTTTAAAGCATGATGCATAAAGGAGACTTCACGCTCACCGCCGGCATTGCAGACGGTTACGCAGGTGCCGCAGCCGAGAATCAACACCCTTCCGTAAGGGGCAATAATCTGCCTTATCTCTTCAATAGGTTTCTGCTCGGCGACTATCAACTCTTCACCTCCTGTGTCATTGCCGCGGCCAGACAAAGTTCGCTGATTTTCCCGGCGAACTTGTCCAGTTCCTCGGCAGGTTCTTTGTCGGAATCCGGGAAGAAAGTCTGCAGGCGCTCCGGCTCAAGGCCGATCTGCGCCAATGTCCTTCTGACCTTGGCCACGCGCTGGCGAACCCAGTAGGTGGTGTTTTCCCGGGAGCATTGCTCGCCGCAGCCGGCGATGAAAACGCCCTCGGCGCCCATTTCGAAAGCGCGCAGGATATGTTCCGCTTCTACTTTGGCCACGCAGAGAACGGGGGCTATCCAGATACCACCACTGGCGCGTCGCCATAAATTTGCCAGCGTACCGGTGCCAAATAGTCCGTACTGGCAGCAGAAGCCGATAATCAGTGGTTTTGACTTTGCTTCCGTTTTCGATTTTTGAATGTGCTCCAGCTCTTCATCGATACTGCGGCGGTCATAAGGTTTGCGCAGGACTATGGCTTTGGCGGGACACTCCGCCACGCATACCCCGCAGGCCTGGCATTGCTCCGGGGGTATCTGGATGGTTCCGGTGGCATCAATATAGGGCACGTGATACGGGCAGACCTTGATGCAGTTGAGGCAGGAAGCGCACTTGTCCTGAAACAGGATTTCCGCACCCATGCCGCAGCGCAGGCACCTTCTCGCTTCATTGGTGGCGGTTTCCCAGTCATAGACCATCTCCGTGGTCTGGAAGTCTTTCGCTCTGGTTTCGGGAGACAGAACCGGGGGCTCAATACGGCCGATTTTTCGTATTGCCTCAATCGTTTCCGGCAGCAGCTCACCCTTTAGCGTATCTCTCTCCTCTCTGACCGGAAGCGGGTAGTGGTGCTTTAAATAATCATTAATGCGGTAAGCGGCCAGCCGGCCGGCTGCCAGCGCCTGGGTTACCGTGGCCGGTCCGGTGACGGCATCCCCACCGGCGAAGATACCCGGCCGGTTGGTGTTGAGGGTAACCGGGTCAACCTGGATAGTACTTCCCTTACCGATGCGGACATTGAAATCGCCCGGTGTTTGCGGAGCCTGTCCAATCGCTGAAATTAGAGTATCAAGTTCCATATTGAACTCGCTGCCGGCAATCGGTACGGGCTGCCGGCGGCCGCCGGCATCAGGCTCCCCGAGCTCCATACGGATACAGGTTACGTTGAGTCGTCCGTTCTTCCTTTGTATCCTGATTGGTGTCACCAGGAAAACAAACTCGATTCCTTCTTCCAAAGCGAGTTCCACCTCAGACTGGTCGGCGGGCATTTCTTCCCGGCTCCGCCGGTATAAAATATTTACCTTATTTGTCCCCAGCCGCGCGGTGGTGCGGGCGGCATCAATGGCGACATTGCCTCCCCCCACCACCGCCACCCTCCGTCCCAGTGACGGCTTAAGTCCCAGGTTTACTTCACGGAGAAAGGTTGCCCCATCGATTACCCCCGGGCTTTCCTCCCCTTCGATTCCCATCCTCAGGCTTTGATGGGCGCCGATGGTGATAAAGATAGCCTTATAGCCCAGCTCAAAGAGCAGGTCCAGGGAAACCACCTTGGTATTGGTACGGATTTCAACTCCCATCTGGTTCAGCCTTTGCACTTCGGTATCAAGGATATGGCGGGGGAGGCGGTACTGGGGGATACCGGCGCGGAGCATGCCCCCCAGCTCGGTATGCGCCTCGAAGATGGTTGCCGGGTAACCGAGCTTTCTTAGGTAATAGGCGCAGGCCATCCCGGCGGGCCCGGAGCCAACTATGGCCACCTTTTCTGGCTGCGTGGTCTGGGCTTCAGCCTGGACCATGCGGTCTCCGCCGAACTCCACGGCGAATCTCTTGATCGCCCGGATGGCTACCGGTTTGTCCACCTGGCTGCGCCGGCATTCTTCCTCACACGGATGGGTGCAGACATAGGCGCAGATAGAGGGAAAGGGGTTACCGTTGCGGATAATCTGCAACGCTTCCATAATTCTTCCCTGAGCCACCAGGTCCACGTATTCTCTGACATCCATACGCAACGGGCAGGCAGCCTGACAGGGGGGAGTGAAGCTGTGGTCTATCTGTTGGTCGGTTCGTCTGGTTCGATAATGCTCTTCATCGGCCCGGGTTGGATACATTGGTATCTCCTTTGCCAATAGTAATTCAGCCTACATTAATAATGGTAAACCTTTCTTGCCCGGAGACAATAGGAAAGACACTGGTATGCACAGTAATTTCACTAGGGATTTTTACCAGGGAAATCCTGATTTATTGGTGGGAAAGCACCAGTCCGGGGGAAGCTAGAGATTGATTACCCGCTTGCGCAGGGCATACTTGATAAGATCAGTCTTGTTGCGGATGTTCAGCTTGTTCATCAGGCTGGTTCGGTACCATTCCACGGTCTTGGGGCTGACCACCAGCATATCGGCTATCTCCCGGGCGGTATGTCCTTCCGCCACCAGCTTGAGCACCTCTCTTTCGCGGTCGGTCAGCTGCTGGTAGGGGTCTTTTTCCCCGTCAATGCCGGTTTTCTGCTGGTACTCTTCGACAAGGGCGGATGCTGCTGAGGGCGATAGAAAGGATTCACCCCGGTAGGCGGCTTGAATCGCCGTGGCCAGCTCGGAGAAGGCGACCATCTTGGTAACAAAGCCACAGGCTCCGGCTTCGATAAGCGGGATAACATATTCACTGTCGTCATACTGGGTAAGCGCCAGAACTTTAGTCCTGGGGAATTCCTTGCGTATGCGGCGGGTCGCTTCCAGGCCCCCCATGATGGGCATAGATAAGTCCATCAGCACCACGTCCGGCGCCAGCTCTTTCACTCTTTCCAGGGCTTCCTTGCCATTGGCCGCCTCGCCGACCACTTCCACATCGGCAACGAGTGAGAGCAGAGAGCGAATGCCGTCCCGCACCAGTGTATGGTCATCAACTATCAGTACTCTTATCTTCTGCATCTTCCACTTTTGTCGTCAGGGGGACCTTTACGGTAACCCTGGTTCCCTGCCCCGGCTGGGATTCAATATAGCCGGTGCCACCCAGTAACCGTGCTCTTTCCCGCACGGTAAATAAGCCGGCACCACGGCCACTGGGCTCTACCCTGGTGAGCTTGCTGACATCAAAGCCCCTGCCGTCGTCCTCGATGTACAGGGTGCAGTCACTGGAATCGCAGTTGAGTTTGATCCAGGCATTATTCGCTCCGGCGTGCTCCAGGATGTTACCGATAAGCCCCTGGGCGGAGCGGAACAGGGTAACCTCAACCTCGGACGGTAAGCGCTGGTCTGCCCCGTTGAATTCCGTGTTTACCTTGACCCCATGAGCCTGAAGGTTGTCTTTGGCATAGCGATGTATTGCCGCCGGTAGCCCCAGCTCATCCAGCAGGGTGGGGCGTAATTCCTTCATGATTTTCACTATTTCATTACCGGCGTGGACTGCGTAGGACTGTGTCCTCTGCAGCTTCTCCATAAACTCGGCGTCACCGATGCCCTTCATCTCGGCCATGGCGATAAGTGCCTTGAGACTGAGGCTCAAGCTGGTAAGCGACTGTGCGGTCTCGTCATGAAGCTCCTGGGCTATGCGCTTGCGCTCCTGCTCCTGCGCAGTTAGCGCGTGTTGCAGAAGTAATTTGTATCTTTCGCCTACTCTGGCCAACCGTTCGTAGAGTCTGGCCTGCTCGATAGTGGTGCCAAGATAGTCGCTAATAGAGTTGAGCAGGGAAAGGTCATCAGCGCTGAAACGTCCCGCCATATGGCTGGCAATATTAATTACGCCGACCACCTTGTCCTTGGTCTTCAGCGGTATGCTGATGAATCCCTTGATGCCCTCAGCGCTGACCAGGTCAGGGCGGGCGGTGCGCGGGTCACGGGATACGTCTTCAACCAGGACGGCTTCGCCGGTTTGGGCTACTCTCCCCGATATCCCCTGGCCAACGGCGAGGCGGCGGTTCTCGGCATATCTGGCGGATAGACCGCGGTAAACACGGTAATACAGGGTTTGTGTACTTTCGTCGAGAAGCAGAATCCCACCGACAGCCCCGCTGATGATTTCCAGTACATTATCCAGGGCGATTCTTAAGGTGGTATCTAAGTCCTGCAGCCCGCTTACGGCACTGGAGATATGACTCAAGGCGAGGAGCTGGTGGTGGCGCCGGAGGATCTGAGTCTCCAGCTCCCTCTCGGCGCTGACATTTCTCCTCAGTTCGACTATCGCTTTGGTATTGCCCCGGCTATCCCGGATAGGATGCGCACTTATCTTGAGATGCGTGTCAGCATCGGCAGTGGGAACATGACGTATAGTGCTGAAGGAGTGGTCACCCTGCAAGATTTCCTGAAGGGGACATTCCCACAGGGGAGCGCTACAGGGGCGGTCCCTCCCGAAAAGGCTCTGGTAACATAGTTTTCCCAGTGGTGACTCTACTGCGTCGGGTAATCGGTTCCTGGCGGCCGGGTTCATAAAACGGATTCGGTAGCCGCTGTCAATGACGATAATCTCATCTTCAACCCCACTTAATATGTCCTGCAGGGTTACGTCTAAAATAAGGTCATGCTCAGATGCCGGGATCGTTCCCTGCTTCCTTGGCATCTTGGCCACCCCCTTGACAAAGGTGCTCCTGCGTTAAAGGTAGAACAACAAAGGGGCATTGTCAAGTTGCGGATAGTACCGCACCGAAACAGTGGACGAGGTCAACATAAAAGCCGGGGCAGCTTAGCTAATCAGGTTTATCCATTTATCCTGGCTTTTATGGTTGAGTAGAATTCTTCAGGGCCTTGGTTTATGGAGAGCCTTTCCATGGGGCACATATCATTGCCGGTTTGCTGCTGGATGTAGGGCACGATGTTGCCGAAGTAATGTCTGATGCCGTATTGGTTCAGGGTTGAGACGGCCAGAGAGCTTCCCAGGGGGCTATGCAATTCCTGGCAACCGGCTTTGATGGCCAGCAAAGCGGCAGCATTACCGGCAACTTTATCCAGTATGATCACCCCCCGGTAATCTCCGGCAAACATACCAATGTACTCGATAAGTGCCCGTAATCCCTCCTTTTTTGACGAGAATACCATCGTGGAGTCGTCATACACTCGTAGCGTTTCGTCGCTTTTCAGAAATTCCTGGTAAGCAGGCTTATTCATGCGCTTGACTGATATTCCGGCTTTCTGTTAAATTCGTCTGCTGGTACCTGGTGAGACCGATATATAATTATATGTTAAAGCCTTTCTCTCAGCGCGTCAACATTTGCCGCGTTGGCTGAATTTATTATATATTACGGCCGGGAAACAGCCAGGTCTTAAAAAAGGAGGGGCAAAATGCCATTATATGAGCCTACGGAGCTGCGTTATTGGAACCGGGAGAGAGCTTATAATGGGTATACCCTGTTTGGTGCCGGGGGTACCACTTACCTGATTGACATGGAGGGTTACGTGGTTAATACGTGGCCAACCGGGTCCCGCCCACGCTTTCTTGAGAATGGTAACCTCATGGATTCAACCACTGATGACCCCAGGTTGTTCCGGGGTTTCCAGGAGCTGGATTGGGAGGGTAACCGCCTCTGGGAGTATCACGAGACCAGGGAAAACTACGAGCCTCATCATGATTACGTAAGACTTTTCAACAAGAAGCTCAATGCTTATACCACCATGTACATCGCCAATAGATTAGTACCCCATGATGAAGCCATCGCCGCCGGATGTGACCCGGCTAACGGGCCATATGAAGATGCCAGCATGGATACCATTGTCGAGGTGGATATGGCTGGCAATATTGTCTGGGAGTGGCGGTTCCTTGATCATCTGATTCAGGATATTGACCCAACCAGGGCAAATTATGTCGGTGAGGGAAAAGCGGTGGCGGATTATCCGGGTAAATTGAATTTAAATCTGCCGGGAAGGCCGCTGCGGGGAGACTGGCTGCACTGTAATTCTATGGACTATAACCAGGAACTTGACCAGGTTGTAACTAACACCGTGCAGGGTGAGTTCTATGTCATTGACCATGGGAATACTTTCATCCCTGGCGACTCTGCAGGAAGTGTTGCCCTGGCTGCCGGCCCCGCCGGCGATTTTATATATCGGTTCGGTGACCCGGCCCGGTACGGGCAGGGAGAACCACCGTCCGTACTGGAGGACTGGACCGCATCTACACCTGGTCACAAGCAGCTAGGCGGCAGCCATCATATTCAATGGATTAGGCCAGGGTTGCCCGGAGCCGGACACTTCCTGGTTTTCAATAATGCCCAGTACCTTTTCGAGAGGACACCTCAGTCCTATATCTTTGAGATAAACGGGTTTCTCGACGCCGGCGGCAGGGATACCGGCAATTACATAAACCCGCCCGAGGCGGGTTATTATATATGGGAATCGGCCGACCCCCGCAACACCCACAAGCAATCCAAACAGATGTCCAATCAAATCATCTGGATCTATGCTGCCAGGGGAAACACGGCCTTTTTCAGCCACATTGGCTCAGGATGCCAGCGTCTACCCAATGGCAATACCCTGATCTGCGGCTCGACTGAAGGACACATCTTTGAGGTGACTCCCGATGGTGAACTGGTGTGGGAATATATCAACCCGGTCACCAGAGAGGGCGAAATCTTGGAGGGTATGCCGGACAGAATCCCGATGACTAACTCGGTGTGGAGGGCGTACCGCTATACGCTTGACCATCCGGCGCTGGCCGGCAGGGATTTAGCGCCGGGAGGCACGATTACTGGTAAAGAGCCCATCACCAGAAGGTAGACGACCTAGCTTTCAGCCGTCTATCTTCTGGTAGAAGGGACTGGATAGCTTACGCTGTACGGCTTAGCGGTTGGCTATAACCACGAGCCTACTTTAGCGTCAGGTACCGAAAAATGCATTGGAATGTAGGGTCTTATATCGATTACCGATGTGCCATTGACGACACCAAAATTGGTGACTTTCAATATGTTACCGTTGCGCTCAACTATTTTGGCAAGATTCATCCCTATCGGGTTCGGTCTATCCGTGGTAAAGGTGGAGAAAATACCTGCCAGGGGGTTGTTTTCATCATCGTGAGGGTAGATTCTCAGGGCTTTGGGCTCTTGGGGGCCTGGCCCTGTCAGGTAGATAACGAAGATGTTAGAGAATTCGTCCAGGTGGTCCAGGGCGTCGGTTAAGCTCTCATCCATCACGATTTCCGAGACCATCTGCATAACGTCAGGTCCTCTCCTTGGCTCGTTAAGCTCATTCCTGACAACGCCGATTGCTTTCACGGTGGCAGCGGTCACCTTATTGGTCATGATAAATACCTCCTCTTTCTATATTATTGTGTATTCCGCTCGTAGCAGCGTAGCAAAGTTTGATTGATTATTCAGCTCTCCGAATCCGGGGTTCCTTGCAGTTATTCGTTTGTCTTCTTCCGTCATCCCCGGAAGGGATTACCAGAATGATGCCGGGTAGGTAATGTCTATCGCCCGCTTGGGGCACTCCATCCAGCAAATGCCGCAGTGCCAGCACTCATATTCATAAGCTACTACCGGTATTTCCTTTTCTTCATCCCAGGCAAAAACATCCAGGGGGCACAGGTCATAGCATCTACCACAGCCGATGCATTTCTTATATTCAATCTTCGCGGGCATATTACTTCTCCTCCTTGGCATATTCCGGCTTCAGCTCCGGCGGCTTCCTTATCTCCAGCACCGGCTTGCCATCTTCCATTCGTTGATAAGTAATCATACTATCCCGTGACGGGTCTTGATCCGGGTAATCAAGCCTGATGTGATTACCGCGTGTCTCCTTTCGTTCCAGGCAGGCCTGGATGTGCAGTTCTGCCAGGTCCATTATGTTGCGGACTTCCAGGCACCTCATCAGGTAATGGGGATTCTTCGCTATAAGCTGGGGCAAAAACACTCTTCGCAGCGAGCCAAGCCGCCTCAGTCCTTCCCGGAGTTTACCTTCAGATTTGAGCTGGCCGACATATCGGTGGCATATGTAACGAATGGCGCTCTCCAGCTCCATTGGCTCGGTGCCGTCCTTAACACTCAGGGGTGCCAGCGCTGCCTGCTTCTGGCTTTCCACCTGAGCTTCGTCAATGACCGGCTCACCTGCCTCACTGACGAAGTTATGTATGCGGTCACCGACGATAAGTCCAGTAGCCGAGGAAACACCGCAACCACCCAGAGCAGTGGCGCACTCTCCGGCAGAGTAAAGACCCTTCAAGGAAGCCTTGAAGTCTTCGTCTACGGATATACCATCAGGAACCTGAAAGTTATGGGGTTTATTAGGCATTAACTCGTAGCGGTGCGTTCTGGGGTTGAAGCCTCTGTCCTCGGCAATCTTGAAGGACACTATCCTCTCGTCGACATAAGCCACCTCTATCCTCTTGTGGTAGTCGTCAGGCAGGTCTTCAATACTGCTGTAAATAGGGTACGTGCCTTCTTGTTCTATCTTGGCGTACTTGCTCGCGCTGCTCATTCTTACCCCGGCAATCTCCTCTCCGGCGCTGTTGAGAACCTTCGCGGGGATACCTTCATTAAGAGGGAGGTTGCCGAATGAAATGGTCAAATCGTCACGTGTCCTGAAGCCCCATCCGGTTATGTCCATGTTAACCAGTTCAGCGCCGGCACGGTAGGCCATAGCCCAGCCATCACCGGAGACAGATGCCGGGCACCAGTGATAACGGAACTTGTACTTCCAGAAGAGTGGCGTCTCAGGGTCATAGCAGCGGGCCAATATGCCGGTAGTCATCACAATGGCCTTTGCCTTAATGACGATGAAATCGCCGCTGCGGGTGTCTATGGCGGTAGCACCCACGACCTGACCATTACTGGTGAGTATGTCGGTGACCATCACCCGCTCCAGGACATTCACGCCCCGCTTTCTCACTTCTGCTGCCATCTGCGGCTTAACGTTCTGCCAGTGCACCCGGAGCATACACCTGGCCTCCTTATAAGAAGGGCCGGTCATCCAGTAGTATTTGCCATCGTCCCACTTCATCGGGATGCCGAGCTTCTCCAACTCTTCCAATGCCCAAAGCGCATTTTCGTAGTATGTGTAGATAACGTTCGGGTCAAACCATCGCCCATCCCCGTTATAAACACGCTGCCACCCCTCCCAACCTCCTACAAGGTCAAGCAGTGTCACGCCTTCACGCGGGTACTCCCCGCAGTGGTCAATGCCTTGTGAGGCCATACCGCTCCTTTCCGGCTTTGACTTCTCGGCTAGTGTGACCTCTAGTCCGTGTTCCGCCGCTTTAATGGCAGCCGGGCAGCCGGCGATTCCGCCGCCGACTACCAGTACATCGGTTTCAACAACCCTGTCCGCAATCTGCTCCAGAGACATTTAAAATCTCCTTATCCTGCTGCCTTCCGTTCGCGTTCGGCTAGCTCGGCGAGTTCCTTCTGCCGTTTCCCTA
>CAYOKF010000044.1:0-10075 GCA_964404475.1 uncultured Dehalococcoidaceae bacterium
GGGCATATCGCAGGTCCCTGAAGGAAGAAGGCTTTTCCCCGGCATGTCCGTGCTGGATAACCTCATCGTCGGTTCCTACAGCGGGCGGGCAAGGCCAAACCGTAAACAAAATCTGGAAAGGGTCTACGAGCTCTTCCCCAGACTGGAAGAGAGAAAAAATCAGCTGGCTAAAACCCTCAGCGGAGGAGAACAACAGATGTTAGCCCTGGGGCGATGTCTGATGTCAGACCCCAAGCTGATGCTGCTGGATGAAATGTCCCTCGGTCTGGCCCCGATCGTTATTAATGAACTTTACAAGGTGCTGAGGGAAATCAGAGAAAGGGGTATTACCATCCTCTTTGTGGAACAGAACGTCAGGCGCAGCCTTGAGGAAGCGGAACGCGCCTATATTATGAAAACGGGACGTGTTGTTTTAAGCGGGAACGTGGCGGAGCTACGAGAGGAGGAAGAGGTCAAGAAAGCCTATTTTGGGATATAAGGATGTTTGATTAATGACCTGGGATATCTTTACTGACCTGTCCGCGCCGATTGTTATGGGGCTCCTGCTGGGGGGGTTATACGCACTAATCGCCCTGGGCCTTTCCCTGGTTTTCGGAGTCATGAAGCTGATCAACGTAGCCCACGGCGACCTTGTTGTGCTTGGCAGCTACCTGGCTTACGCCGCTATGACCCTTTTGGGGTTTGACCCTATTCTCAGCCTGGTCATGGGCATACCCGTGTTGTTTCTCATTGGTTACGGTATCCAGAAATTTCTCATGCAGCGGGCTTTCGGGATATCCATGGAAGCCCCCTTGCTCATCGCCTTCGGGATTTCTCTGGTAATACAGAATTTTGCCCAGATTATCTGGTCCCCAATGTCCCGGGGCTTAAACCCTTCCTATGCTATGGAAACCTTTAACCTGGGGGTAATACACCTGCCGGTGGTATACCTGCTGGATTTTATCGCCGCCATAATAGTCATGCTCGCTCTTAGAGAATTTCTGAAGAGAACCTATCTGGGTAAGGCAATTAATGCCGCTTCCCAGGATAATAGAGCCGCGCAGCTGATGGGGATAAATACCGAACGCACCTATGCCTTCGCCTTCGGTATCGCCATGGCAATCACGGCTATCGCCGGCGTGTTCCTCGGCCTGACCTTCCCCTTCACCCCCCAATCAGGTATCTCTTTCCTGGTCATTGCCTTCGGCGTAGTCATCCTGGGCGGTTTAGGTAATATATTGGGAACATTTATTGGCGGCATGATCCTGGGGCTGGCCCAAACGCTCGGAGCCTATTTCTTCGGTGCCGCCACGCAGATGCTCTGGGTTTTCCTTTTAGTTTTTATTCTGCTGGCCGTAAGGCCGCAGGGTATCTTCGGACGTTAGGAGGAAAATGAATATCACCCTTCCTCAATGGAACAGAGGACTGATATTTGCAGCGGCAGTGATTGTCTTGCTGATAGTGCTGCCGGTGATTGGACTGCCCTTAAACTGGGTGCTTTACCTCTTCCTCTTTTTCCTCTACCTGGCTATGGCCAATATGTGGAACCTGCTGGCCGGCTATTCCGGGCTGATATCTCTCTGCCAGGCGGCGTTTATCGGGCTGGCCGGATACACTCTGGTCATTCTCAGCTGGATGGGCATCCCCTTTTATGTGGGAATAATCGGCGGGGCGATAGTCGCCGCCATTTTCGCCCTGCTCATATCTATTCCTGTCTTCAGGCTCAGCGGTATTTACTTCGCTATCGGAACACTGGTTGTCCCCGAGGCACTGCGGATTATCTTTCTGCTTTGGCGGCCTGTCGGCGGAGGGCAGGAGGGCCTGGCCGGCGGCGGCGCCGGCTACGTACTCAAAGGCGCGACGGGCGTCTCCATGACCGAGCTCTACTGGTTTGCTCTCATTATCGCCGTTGCCTCAGTTGTGTTTATGCGAATAATTCTGCGTTCCAAGCTGGGGCTGGGCTTGGCGGCAATCCGCGATAATGACAGCACTGCCGCCAGCTCCGGGGTAAACGTATTTCGCTTAAAATTAAGCGCCTTTGTCATTGGTGCCCTGATAACGGGATTGGCCGGTGCTATCTTCTACATCTATCAATCGTATATAGAACCAATCAGCGCTTTTAATATACGGTGGACAATGACCCTGATACTGGCTACTGTTATCGGAGGCATGCGTACCGAAGAAGGACCGATTATTGGCACCATTGTCGTGGTTATTTTGCACTTCCTGCTGGCGAGATACGCTGGTATCAGCCTGCTGATACAGGGGTTGATACTGGTCATCGTCATGCTGGTGGTCCCACAGGGTATCATGGGCTACTTGCGGCAGTTCCAGGTTTACCGCTCCCTGTTGCAGTTTGTCACCAGGCGATGAGCCGATGGCAGGAGTTATCATCCACTCGCCACCACCTGACAATAGATTCCCCTGCCCGGAAAGGAAACCCTCTGCTCACGCTTCACATCAGCTTATTGTGCCCATACCACCATGTCATGCCTTTTCCGG
The DNA here is from genome assembly GCA_964404475.1 of uncultured Dehalococcoidaceae bacterium. Taxonomy (GTDB): domain Bacteria; phylum Chloroflexota; class Dehalococcoidia; order Dehalococcoidales; family RBG-16-60-22; genus CAYOKF01. The sequence continues at coordinate 2,482 of CAYOKF010000044.1, forward strand.
CAAGCAGTAAATCCTTTTTGGGCACGCCGCAACTTTGCCTGTATCCGCGCCATAAGTACCTGCATGCCGAAGGGTTTCTTTATATAGTCATCAGCGCCCAGGAGCAGCGCTTTCTCCAGTGATGTAACTTCGCTGTCAACAGTAAGCATGATTACGGGAACTCCGGAACGCTGACGTATGAGGTAAAGAAGCTGGAACCCGTCAAGATGGGGCATCGTGATATCGAGGAGAACCAGGTCAGGCCGGCACTCATCCATTAACGCCAGTGCTGAAGTACTATCACTGGTGAGACTAACATCATAGCCTTTTAAGTGAAGCATGCGGCTAATCAGTTCGAGCAGATCATTGTCATCATCCACCACCATGACGCGCGGGCGCTTCTCCATTTTTGTCCACCTCCCTTAATTATGATGCTTTCTCCTGCGGTTACCTCGCTAGTTTACGGAAAATCGGCGCGTGCCTGAGTTCCACAAAGGAATGAGAGCGGAGTACTCCGAACTGCCGATTGGTTGTTTAGACCCTCCTTGGCCTATGGTAGCCTGAGCAACCGGCGACACAGGTACGAATTCAGCGGCAGATATTCCCCTTTCCGGGGCTTTACTGCCAAAGATGCACGAATGAAACCTGCGCAAGATACCCGGACTGCTGATATGTTCCTGAAAATAGCCTCTTTGGCTACCCCGGGTGGTGAAATCAGCGGCGTGCGCTCGGCGAAAGTCCTTCATCCGGCGGATATGCTCCTGGAGAGAGTCCCTCTCACCGCGCTGGTACTCGTGATTCTGACTATTCTTTGCCGCTGCCATCTCCCTCTCCTTTCCCTGTGCTCAATGCCGGCTTTTCCAGCCTAAACCGGGGTTACCTCCAGGTAGAACTGGGGAGATGAACCACCGCCGGCATGAGCCGCGTAAAAACTGCCGTCGTCAATGGTGACCTTGTATTTCCTGTAACCGGCGACGAGGAAGCTTACCTGCCCATTACGTAGGGTGAGGTAAGCGTCCGGAACCGGGCACCCGTCCCGCGAAAGAGCTCTCTGCCACCCGCTTTCATCGGTCCAGCTATAGAGACCAATCTCCAGGATTAGATAGCGGTAACCATGGACCAGATCCTTCGCATTGGTAAGATAGAGGGTGAGCAGTATGTCAGTGGCATGTCTGGTAACATCCAGATAGAAGAGGTCACCGGGATTATCAATTCCGCTGATTGCTCCGCCAAAGGCCTGCCAGCTTGGTGCTGCTGATGGTTCTGAAGCCTCTATCCGAACGGGTATCGAGGTGGCATCGGTATCGCTGGAGGCAAAGGCGACCGGCCAGGGGACGAGCAGCAATATCACCAGCAGCGATAAGAACGGCTTTAACACTTTCCTGGGCATTGTCGGCCTCCTCATCCGATTACACCTCAGATTAACGAGACCGGCTCACCCCCGCGTCACAAAACCACTCTAAAGACTCACAAAGAGGTCACAGGAGAATAAATTTAGTATCCATTAATAAAGGGGGCCTCCCGGATTGCAAGAGGCCCCCGGATTTTATCCCGTGAAGATAATGCTTATTGGCTTAAACTGGCTTGGTCATTATATAGCCGATACCAGGCCTGGTTCTCACATATTTGGGGTTTTTAGCACTATCACCTATTTTCCTTCTTAACCTGGCTACATTCACCTGCAGCAGGTGGCTTTCACCTTCGTACTCCTCCCCCCAGACGTGGTACAAAATACTGTCCGGCGTGACCACGCGGCCCGCGTTTCTTGCCAGGTAAGAGATTATTTTGTACTCGGTAGCCGTTAGGTCAATCTCCTGCCTGCCCAAAGTCACCTTGCGGAGGGCAAAATCAACCACCAGGTTCTCCAGACGAAACACCGGCTCTGCTTTCTCTCCCCATGACTGGCTGCGGCGCAGCACCGCCCTGACGCGGGCGTTCAACTCCTTGGCGGCGAAGGGCTTGGTCACGTAGTCATCGGCACCTGCGTCCAGGCCCGTAACCTTTTCTTCATCTTTACCCTTAGCCGTAACCATAATGATGGGTATCAGGGAAAACTCGCGGATACGCTGACAAACAGTATAGCCGTCTATATCAGGCATCATGACATCAAGCAGCACCAGGTCCAGATTTACCTCAGCAAGTATGTCAAAGGCAGCTTCGCCGCTGCCCGCGGTAAGTACCTGGAATCCCTCTAGCTCCAGGATGCGCCGCATCATGCGTAAGACACGGACATCATCATCCACTACCAGAATACGTTCCTTCTTTGACTTCATTCCAGCTTCCCCTTTGCCGAGATAGAATCCGGGCAACAGCTTCTCTCAGGCTGGCTGCGCTCAATGGTTTGACCAGATATTCAGTAGCGCCCATGCCCAGTGCCCGTTCACGCTGTAAGGCTGCTGCCGAAGCCGTGATCACAATAACCGGGATTGTTGAGAGTGATGGAGTGTTTCTTACCTCCACCAGCACCACCCCGCCGTCATGCCCCGGCAGCTGCAAGTCCAGCAGTACCAGAGCCAGGTGGTTCTCTCTGGCAACCGCTATCCCCTGTTCACTGTTATCAGCCTGAAGAACCTGGTAACCTTCCAGCTCCAGTACCCGCGCCATAAAGTTTCTCGATTCAGCATCATCCTCAATGACGAGTACTGCCTTTTTTCCGCGCTTCTTTATCATGACCTTTCCCGGGCAGCGGTAAGGTAAAGGAACACCTTGCCCACTTGCCCTCCTTACTTTCCATCCAGATACGGCCGCCGTGAGCTTCCACCAGACCGCGGCAAAGCGCCAGCCCCAACCCCAAACCATCTTTTCCGGGTCTGAGCCGCTGCTCAACGCGATACATGCGGTCGAACACCCTGCCGAGTTCTTCCGGTGGAATACCCATTCCCTGGTTGGTGACGCTGATTAGCAGTTCCTGACACATCCGCCGGCCGGTAATCTCCACCCTGGCATCCTCCCCGGAATATTTACAGGCGTTATCAAGTAAATTGTCCAGTACTTCCTGAATACGCCTGGTATCAATCATTACCCTGGGCAGCCTCTGGCTTATATTGACGGTTATCTTATCCCCGGGAAACCTTATTTGTGCCTCCCTGGCTGCCTGTTTAATTAATCTGGTAAGGCTGGTGGCCGTTCTGTCCAGCCGCAATAGCCCGGCTTCCAGGCGGGACATATCCAGAAGACGGTCAACAAGTTCGCTGAGCCGGTCAGTAGCGCTGTCAATGGACTGCAGGCTTTTCTTTATTTCATCACTGCTCAGCCGGCGATTATAGTCAATGATCATTGTAGAATACCCTTTGATAGTGGTCAGCGGTGTACGCAGTTCATGAGAGACTACGGAGAGAAGGTCACTCTTAAGCTTATTGAGTTCCTCGTATTCAATGACCTTCTTCTCAATCCACTTACGCTGTGTGATGTCCATGTAATTGCCCAGTGTAGCCCGTCTCCCCCGGTACTGGACGGGGGCAACCGTTTCCATAACCCACCTGACTTCCCCACTCTTGCTGATAAGCCGGTACTCATAGGGGTAAGGCAATTTCCCCTGCAGCATCAAGATGGCATTTACCCTGACCGTGTCCCGGTCACCGGGGAAAATGTAGCTTAAAGACTCCGTGCCCAGTAGCTCCTCCTCACTATACCCGGTGGATTCCTGGAAGCGGGGATTGACATACTGAAACTTTCCGTCCTGCACAATGTAAACGCCGATTGGTGAGTTTTCTGAAATTGTCTTGAGCAGGTTTTGCGCCTGCTTCTGCTCGGTTATGTCACGGTATATTACCTGGTACTGCGGCTCCCCGTTCCACAACACTTCCTTACGAAACACCTGCAGATGGCGAACCTCACCATCCTTGCGGAGTATACTCACCTCGTAATCTGTCGGCACATACTGCCCCTTTTGCCGCCTCTCTCTTCTTTCCAGAAATTCGGCATAGCTTTCCGGGGTATAACGTTTTACCACTGGCACAGCTTTCAGTTCCTCAAGACTCTGATAGCCGTAAATATCCAGCATGGCCTGGTTGGCATAAATAGCCTCTCCGTTAGAGGTAACAACGCGGATGCCCAGGGGTGAGTTATCCAGTGAATTATGAAAGTTTCTCTCCGATGCCTGCAAGGCTTCTTCCATCAACTTCCGCTCGGTGACGTCGATAATGATGGCACTGAGACCGGCAATGCTATCCCGATATCTCAAGGCGCTGGGACTGGAAGATAGATAGACAGTGTGGCCTTTCTTATGAACAACCCTGAACTCCAGATTAAGCTTGGCTTCACGCCGGGTAAGCATCTGCCTGAAGACCGGCATTACTTTGTCTCTGTCTTCAGGATGAAGGAGGCTGGCTATAGACCTGCCGAGCAGTTCCTCTTCATCATAGCCTGTCATCTGGCAGAGGGCATTATTGGCATAAACAAGGTTTCCCTCCGGGTCAAGGATGGCTACCCCGGCAGCCGTATTTTCCACAAGATTGCGGTATCTTATTTCGCTTTTTTGGAGGGCTTCCTCAGTCCGCTTACGCTCGGCTACCTGGGCGATAAGAGAGCGCAGCTGTTCCATTTTAATTGGCTTGGTCTCATAAGCTATGATATTTCTGTGCCTGACAGATTCAACAGCGTTTTTCAGCGAGGCGGCACCCGTGGTGACAATGTACTCTGTTTGCGGAGAAAGCTTTTCCAGTTTTTGCACCAGCTTTACACCTGATATATCAGGCAAGCTGCTGTCAATAACGGCAACGCCAAATGATTTATCCTGGCACAGGCCGATTGCCGCCTGCCCACTACCGGCCAGCGTGGTGCCGTAGCCTTCTGCCTCCAGGCAAGCTTGCAGTTCCGAATGCAGAGTCACATCACTATCAATAATAAGTATTTCAAGCTTCCGGGTATTCATTTTCTTCTTCCGCAGAACTCTAGCGTCCGGGAGGATACTACAAGCAAGCTACCGGCACTTATTTCCCCAATCCGTGAAATAACCAATATTAACACCTTATGTCAATTTCACGCTCAAACCGAGTCCAATGATACCCCCTGTTGAGTCATTTGTCAAGTATTTGCCCATATGTCAGCAAAAATTTAATGTGAAAAGCCCGCCTCTGCCGGCTTTTTCGGCAATATATAGAGCCAATTGTCACAACTGGTGCGTTAACAATACCTGGGTGCCAGTGAAGTATCACAGGCAGGTGCACTGTGCTGGCACTCCCCCATCCGGCGCCAAACCGCACCAATTTGACTAATCTCTGCGGCAACAGTATCATCCTTATTGAAGTTTGCCAGCTGTTTAGTGTTAAAATTACTTACCAACCAAGGAGTGTTCAGAAACATATGATAGTTGAAATGAGGTCAGGGGCCAGCCAGGAGGATATAGATAGCGTCGTGCAGAGGGCTAAGTCGCTTGGGCTGAACGTACAGCTCAATCTAGGCACTGACAAAACGGTACTGGCACTACTGGGAAGCAATACCGGGCAGATAGCCACAGACATCTTTGCCGTGCTGCCCGGCGTAGAAAGCGTAACCCGAATCATGAAGCCCTATAAACTCGCCTCCCGGGAAGTTAAGGCGGAGGATAGCCTGGTGTCAGTTGGTGGTGTTGAGATTGGGGGGAAGCGGTTAGTGGTTATGGCGGGGCCGTGTGCTGTCGAGAGTGAAGAACAGCTCATGGAAGGTGCCAGGGCAGTGAAACAAGCCGGCGCCAGCATCCTGCGTGGCGGCGCCTTTAAACCGCGCACATCTCCCTTTAGTTTTCAGGGATTAGAGAAAGCCGGACTGGAGTTACTGGCCAAGGTTAAGGAGAAGCTGTCCATACCCGTGGTTACCGAGGTAGTTGACCCTCACGAGGTCAGCCTGGTCGCCACCTACGCCGATATTCTTCAAGTTGGTTCTCGTAACATGCAGAACTTTGCCCTGCTTACCAATATCGGCCGGAGGCGATGTCCGGTCGTCCTCAAGCGCGGCTTTTCCTGCACGATTACCGAGTGGCTTACCGCCGCCGATTATCTGCTGGCGGAGGGCAATAATCAGGTTATTCTTTGCGAGCGGGGAATCCGTACCTTCGAGGATAGCACCCGTTTTTCTCTGGATATTTCTTCAATACCGGTAATCAAGAGGTCCAGCCACCTGCCGGTGATTGTGGACCCCAGTCACGCGGCGGGGCACTATTCACTGGTTCCCGCTATTGCCAAGGCAGCTATCGCCGCCGGCGCTGACGGACTCCTCATCGAAGTCCATCCCAATCCCGAAGAAGCATTGGTAGACGGTCTACAGTCGCTCACACCGTCTAATTTCACCAGCTTAATGGAAGAACTGGAGCCGATTGCCCGCGCGGTGGGCAGGTACTTCTAGCCCTTGCGCCCACCAGCGAGGGGGCTGTTTGACCATTAACAGATAAGAACTGGTGCAGGCTATCGAGTCATGCCATCAATGATAACAAGGTACGGGCTATTATGTCGGTAAGCCGTTATTATCTTACTGCCCTGGCAGCGCTTATCTTGAGCACGCTGGTGCTATCCTCATGCCATAGCCCGCCACCAGAGGAAGATTCCAGCCAGAATAAAGCAGCGATCATTGACCAGCTATGTCTCCTCGAATCAAATCCGGCATTTATTGAGCAGGCCGGGGAAATCCTCACATCCAGCGGGTTTGAGGTTGATCTGTGGCAGGGTGAGCAGATAACCGTTGACTTTTACCGAAACCTGCCCGCCTGTGGATATAAAATTATCGTCTTCAGGGCGCACTCCGGGCTATTGTTATCAGCGGAAAACCAGCAGATGGTGGCCTCAGATACGACCTACCTTTTTACCGGAGAAAGGTATACCACAACGAAGCACGTTTCTGAACAGTTAACCGAGCGGGTAAGCAATGCGATGATGAGTGACCAGTATCCCCTGATTTTTGCGGTAAACTCGGAGTTTATCCTTCAGGACCTGAAAGATGATTTCAATAATACCGTTATCCTGATGATGGGTTGTGAAACTCACTACCTGGACGATCTAGCCAATGCTTTTATTGAGAAGGGCGCTTCCGTCTATCTGGGCTGGAGCACATTGGTTTCCCTGGAGTATGTCGATGAAGCTACGATAAACCTCCTTAAAAAATTGTGCCTGGAGAACCTGCCTGTGGAGCAAGGGGTAACAGTGACCATGACCGATATGGGCACTGATCCTTATTTCCACGCCCACCTGAAATATTTCCCTGCCCGGAGTGGCCTCCGGACCATTACTGAACTCATCAAATGAACCAGACAATAACCTTTGAACGGGCAGGTCTATCGCGGAAACTTGCTCCAGGCCCTGTATCCGGGAAACCCGCAGCGCGGCCTCTACGGAAATTACCGTTCAACCTTGACAAAAGACGCATTTTTGAGTAATAGTAGTTGTTGAAACAGATATTTTTTACGGTCAGTGATAACAGTACGTTACTGACCAAAACGCCGAAGTGGCGGAATGGCAGACGCGCTACGTTCAGGGCGTAGTGTCCGTAAGGGCGTGAGAGTTCAAATCTCTCCTTCGGCACCAAATTTTAAAAAACGCGGGAACCGCCAGTAAATACGCCTTCCCGCCTGGTTTTCCAAGAGATAGACATGCGCTTGTAGCTCAGATGGATAGAGCGCAGCCCTGCGGAGGCTGAGGCCGTGGGT
>CAYOKF010000045.1:0-9977 GCA_964404475.1 uncultured Dehalococcoidaceae bacterium
TTATTCATTGCCGTTGCTCTGTATATCCGTGTTTACTTCCCCTACGACATCGTCTTTGGTGGTGACTGGATAAAATTTACCAGCATTGATTCCTACTACCACATGCGTCTGGTTGATAATCTGGTCCATAACTTCCCCCATTTCACTACCTTTGACCCGTACCTGATTTACCCCGGTGGTGAGGGCATAACCAGTAACTACTTCTTTGATTGGTTCCTTGCCTGCATTATCTGGGTGATTGGCCTCGGGTCACCAACCGAGCGTCTGGTTAATGTAGTCGGTGTTTATTTCCCGGCGGTTCTGGCGGCGCTAACGGTTATCCCCGTATATTTTATCGGCAAAGAGCTGATAGGGCGCTGGACCGGGGTAATCGCGGCGGGCTTGATGGCCGTGTTAAGTGGCGAGTTCTTAGGGCGGTCAATATTGGGCTTTGCTGACCACCATGTTGCCGAAACGTTGTTAGCCACGGTGGCGATGCTGTTTCTGATTCTGGCGGTTAAAACCGCCAGGCAAAGGCAATTAACCTTTAGCCGTATCATGCAGCGAGATTGGGCAGGGATTACAAGACCCGTAATTTACAGTCTGCTTTCCGGGTTTTTCCTGGGGTTATATCTGTTTAACTGGGCGGGGGGGCTGCTCTTTATCTTTATTCTGGCTATCTATTTTATCCTCCAGTTCGTTATCGACCACCTTGAAGATAAATCCAGCGATTATTTATGCCTGGTTGGTGTCTCCCTTTTCTTTATTACGGCAATACTGACGCAATTATTTTTAGGTGACAGGTTACGCGTGGTCCCCGTCGTTATCGGCCTGGTTATCGTCGCGGTAGCTAGTGGTGTATCCAGCCTGATGGCACGCGGGAAGATGAAGCCGGTCTATTACCCGCTAGCCCTGGTGGTGCTCGGGCTGTTTGGGGTGGGTATATTTTACCTGATTGACCCCTCTTTGCTCACCCGGATGCTAAACGCATTTGCCATATTCGCGCCGACCGGGGCGGGTGCCACCACCACTCTTGAGATGCAGCCCTTCCTTTTCCCTCAGGGTAGCTTCTCTACCATGGTTGCCTGGGGCAACTTCACCACCAGCTTTTTCCTGGTTCCCTGGTGGCCCGTTCCCGGCTTTGCTCTCATATCACTAAGCATTCTGATATATCTTTATACCAGGCAAAGCGGTGATAAACGGAGCTACCAGCGTGACATTTTATGGACGCTGGCAATATTGGTAGTAATAATGGTGTTGATAGTACTGATGTCAAATCAGGGACTGCGCTACTTCGCGCTGATACCCCTGGCTGGTTTAATTGGTCTCTTCGTTAAACGGCGCGGCGATAATAGCCACTGGCTGATATTCATTATCTGGACTCTGGTAATGCTTCTACTGACACTGGTACAGCGCCGCTTTGCCTATTACCTGGTAGTTAATATCGCCCTCCTTTCTGCCTATCTGTCATGGCAGGTTATCTGGTACGTTGGTCTCAGGAAACTGGTAACCACCACAGGACAAATCAAGGAGAAGGCGGACGGAAGGGCTAGACTGAAGAAAAGTGAGAGGCGTAAGGCGAGCCGGGGTATCACCATGTACCATATAAACGCGCTTTTGGGGATAATCGTCGTCTTCGTATTTGTTTTTCTCTTCAATATAGTCAATGCGAAGGAAGTGGCTGAGTCGGCAAGGTTTGCCCCTTCAGACGCCTGGCAGACCTCCCTCTCCTGGATGAGAGAAAATACTCCTGAGCCTTTGGGTAATCCAGACTCTTATTATCAACTGGAGACAAGCGACCAGTATCGTTCACTGTCCTGGATGCATGACTATATCCCGAACCCCTCCGGCAACGCCGAAGTATATTCTCAGCATGAGGGAAGCTATCCGTACCCCGAATCTGCCTACGGCGTAATGTCCTGGTGGGATTACGGTTACTGGATTACCCGTATTGCCCACCGCATACCCAACGCCAACCCCGGCCAGGACCCCCGGGCTTTGAGCAGCGTAGCTTCATTCTTTACCTCCCGGGATGAGATAGCGGCAGATAAAATAGCCCAGGAACTGGGCTCATCTTATATTGTCATTGACCATGCTACAGCCACCAGTAAGTTCTGGGCGGTGATCACCTGGGCAGGGCGGGAACAGGGTGAATTTGTTGGTGTCTACTACCTACCACATGAGGGTGATCTCTTGCCGGTACAGGTCTTCTATCCGGAGTACTATCGCACCATGCTGGTCAGGCTGTACAATTTTGACGGCAAGGCTGTTACTGAGGAGACCCCGATGGTGCTGTCCTATACCGAGGAAGTTAGCCGCGAGGGCAACATCTACCGGCAAATCACTGACTATGATGAGTTCTCCAGCTATCAGGAGGCGCTTGAATACGTTGAAAGCCAGGGGTCATCGAATCATGTAGTTGTGGGCATTAACCCGTTCCTCAGTCCCATGCCCCTGGAGGCGGTGCAAAGCTGCGAGCTGGTTTACAGCTCTGAGTCCGGTGTGTCACAGCGGGACGTGGGTGTGATACCAGAAGTGAAAATATTTAAATACAACGGGGATTAGCCAGACAGTGTAGTGGCATGGCTTATGGTTTTGAACGATACGCAAAGACTGGGCAGGTCTGCTTTTTTAATACTTCCGGTAATGGCGCTGGCCTTCTATATCGCCTTTATTCCGCACCAGAGTTATCCCTATCCGGTCCACATTGATGACTGGGTGCATCTGGCTTATTCCGACGCCCTGCTGAAAGCGGGCAGCACTACCTTCACGGACCCTTTTTTCGGCACATCAACTTGGAGCTTGAGAAACAACCTGGAGGCCGGCTTCCATGTATTCTGGAGCGTATTTCACCAGATTAGCGGCATTTCCTGGCTAACTATCTACAGATATTTCCCGGGTGTTGTCCTGGCTATTACGGCGCTGTCGGTCTATGTGCTGGGTCAGAGGCGGGGGTTCGGCTGGGAAGCCGCCTTCTTCGTGGCTCTAATCCCGACCACGGTAGGTATCCTGGGGCCTGCCTTCCTCGTCCCGGTAGCCCTGGGGCTTCTCTTTGTTGCCATCTCGCTCTTTGTCGCCTTTAACTTCAGCGGTGTCTGGAGCTACATCGTGCTCTTCCTCTTTACCTGCTTTCTGCTTACCATTCACGCCCCGTCAGCGATCTGTCTGGTTATTATTCTCGTTCCCTACCTACTGTTTAACCTGAGGGGCAACTTCAAGCATAGCCTGGGATTGGGGCTTGCCCTGGCGGTGCCTTTTCTGGCGCCTTTTCCCTGGATATTTGATAAGTTGTTGCCTACGGCCCAGAGCCTGTTTACCCAGCAGACTGTTTCGGAATATGTTGACATCCCGCGGGTCATTAAAACGTATGGCTACCTGCCCGTCGGGCTTTGTTTACTGGGAACCCTGGCGCTGGCGATAAAGGGCGGCCGGAAAAACTATAGCCTGGTACTTGGCTTACTGGCGATTCTGTTAGTGCTGGCCGTCTTTTTCACCTTCCACTATGGCGTGGATATAATGTACGAGCGGGGGCTCATGTTTATGATGCTGATGATGGGCATTGTGGCCGGTGCCGGGCTGGCAACCGTGAAAAACTTCCGTCTGCCGGAGGGGCTTGTCTCCAAAGCGCGTGTCTTTGCCGTGACGCGTTATCTGGGCTGGTTCCTTTGCCTGGTTCTGGTCGGCATCACGCTGTTCATAGCTATCCCGGACCGGCAGGGGGAGCTTTATTACCATATAATTGATGACGAGGAGTATGAAGTTTTTGTCTGGATTAAGGAAAACATCGGTGATGAATATGATAAAGCCATCCTTGACCCGTGGAAGGGCACCCCGTTTACCGCCATCACCGGGAAAAAGGTGTACACCCGGCTGCATGCCTATCCTAAAGCTAAGGATGAGAAGGCTGTTGCGTTTCTGGAAGGAGGCTGTAGCGATACCGAATTTTTAAGGGCGCAGGGTATCTCTATCGTTTATACCGATATAGCATGTTCCAATCCGGACCTGGTGGAAGTAAATAATGGGGTATACCTGTTACCGCGGTGATTATCACCCGGAGTATATCGTGGTTTTGGCGTGTTGTTGCTAGCCGTGTTTATTTCTCCATACTATCTTAATCCCTGGCAGGTTTAACCTTGGGTGGAGAACCAGGTAAGAATGGCAAAGTTTAGCAAAGCCCTGTCTATAGTCCTGGGAATTATTATTTTGGGAGCGGTCGCTGCCGTTATCTATGCCATAACGGTGCCGGCACCCGAGGATGCGTTTACGGAGTTTTACCTCCTTGGTCCCGGAGGCAAGGCTGCGGACTATCCCGTGGAGCTAAAGGTAGACAGAGAGGCGGAAATAACCCTGGTTATCGTCAACCGGGAACATGAGGCGATGTCCTACCGCGTGGAAATCATGGTAGACGGGATTACCAGAAGTGAGCTGGGGCCGGTCTTGCTGGAGCACGATGGCATGTTTGAGCATGTGGTAAACTTCACCCCGGAAAACCATGCGGGAGAGCAGAAGGTGGAGTTCCTGTTATATAACCAGAGACAGAGTGATATCTATGATACGCTTTACCTGCTGGTTAAGGCCAAGGAATAACCGTGCTCATTTCCCCACATTTTAAGGTAATACACCGGGCTCTGAATGCCTGAACCTCCGGCAGTTAGCTTGAATCTGACCGCTGTCTTTTTATCCTGGTATCCGGCGCACTTCTCAGCTGATAAATATTTCCACCTTGGTAGTGCCGGCTATCTGGTTAAGGTCATTGGTGAAGGCAGTCCAGTCGAAACTGCTCTGGCGCCGGTAGTGGTAGTGAAGGCTAACCCGATCCTCCAGGACGGACATCGTCTCCAGGCTGAGGCCGCTGAGTCTTTCCTTGAGAAAGGTGGTCAGCTTTCCTTCCAGGGTGGGAAAGGAAGGCTGGTCTACGGAAAGCATCAGGTGACCCCTGCCGAACAAGGTAATCCTGTTTCTGGTTAGCCACTGGATACCCAGGGCGATGAAGACAATGATATAAAGAAGGGTAGTCACCAGGTAGTTACCGGTGGCGGCGCCAATCGAAGAGGCAATCAGCAAAAGGAGAAACCCTATTTCTGCCGGGTCTTTTACCGGAGTCCGGAAACGGACGAAGGAGAGTGCCCCCAGCAGCCCCAGCGAGAGGGGGATGGAGGTCTGGATACCCAAAAACAGGGCGGTGATAGCCGGGCCACCGATAATAAACGTGCGGTGTACCCCGGCACCAATGTGCCTTGAGCCGTAAAAAAGCTGGTACATCAGGTAAGCAACTATCGAAGCGATTAGTGAGAAGCCGACAGCAACGATAGCTTCCGCAGCCCCCACCGGTGATTGTAACCCTTCAATGAACTGGATAATTTCTTCTAGCAAGGTTCGTTCTCCTTTCTATGTTTCTACCATTCTTCCTGAAGGCCACAGGCGGGCCATGGTGCCCGGCTCAGCAAGATGCGAGTCAAGGCAGCCTGAATATTTTGAGAAACGGCTCCAATCGATATCCAGCAGCCGCAGACGGCGAAGCGTTAACGGCAGTTCCATCCTGTCTCCCTTAACTTCGATAACGGCGCCTTCCAGCCTGAGTTCCCGTTCTCCGTAACCCAGCTCCCGGGAGACTATTGACGAGCGTATATTGCAGTCCAGTGCCACCCGTGCTCCGGTCAACATCTCCGTGAAGCGGTAGCGCCAGTAAGATATGGTTATGATGGGACGGAGTGGCTTTTCCAGGTAATGCCCGAAGCTGGTAATGGTATCCACCAGCGTTGTCCGGGGGATAATGCCGGCTCCCCGGCAAGACGGCTCAAGCTGTTCGGCTGGAACCAGTAATCTCTGCCGCTGTTTACTGCTGGCAAAGCCTTCTCTGGATTTAAGCTCCACAAAGACCGGAACCGTTTCCTGATGGTCTTCAATCGTGTGGTACCAGCGAAGGCGCACCTTGTCCTTGCGGAATTCCCCGGACGATGACCTTACGTATTGTTCTAGGTCATCAGTATCGAAATACAGGCTGTTAATCTGCTCTTCCGGATATTCCGTGTCCGGGCGGCAGATATGCCGCAGCAGTGCGCGGGCAAAGCTGATATTCCGCGGTAATATGAAGAATTTGCGCTCTATTCTCGCGGCAGGCCGCATTGTGTTGGTGTTTGTATTGACAATAGTCACCATTGGTTGTTCCCTTTCCCCTGGCGCTGTCTGTAGCTAATTTTGAATCATAGTATATGCCAATAACTGCCCTGGTAGTAAAATCCCTATTCAGACCGGAGCGCTTCAATAGGATTGAGGCGGGAGGCGTTCCAGGCGGGGTAAAAGCCGAAGAACAGGCCAATGGCTACGGACACCGAGACCGCGAGAATTACGATATCAGCGGTAACTACGGTTGACATAACCCCCACGCGATTGACAATCTGGGAGACTGCCCAGCCCGCAATCACCCCGATAATACCGCCGGTAAAGGCAAGAAACGCTGCCTCGATGAGGAATTGTAACCAGATATCATGGTCCTTAGCGCCGAGTGCCTTGCGGATTCCTATCTCCCTGGTTCTCTCCAGTACCGAAACCAGCATGATATTCATCACCCCGATACCACCCACCAGCAGGGATATGGCAGCGATGGCACCGAGCAGGAGGGTTAAAGTGTCCATCGTCTCCGAGAGGGTGCTGGACAATTCCTCCATGGACATGATGTTGAAGTCATCATCGACACCGGGGCCAAGCCGGTGCCGGTCACGGAGCAGGCTGGTGATTTCCTCAACGGCTTGCTCTGCCTTCTCTTCGTCGGTTACCGTCAGGGCTATGGCGGATACGACAAGTTCACCCTGTGTGGTGCGCGGTTGGGCTACCGTTTGCTGCATGGCGGTCAGCGGGATGAAGATACTGTTGTCAGGTGAACCCACCCCCGGCATCCCACCTTTTTCCTCAATAACGCCGATAACGGTCACGACAACGGTGCCCATACGTATCCGTTGTCCTATCGGGTCAGTCTCACCGAAGAGGGTCTCCTTCACGTTGGAGCCGAGCACCGCTAACTTGCTACCGCGCTGATAGTCCTGCTCGGAGAAAAAGGCGCCACTGGTAGTCTCAAGATTCTGTACCTGCCAGTACTCCGGAGTTACACCGGTGACCGAGGAGTTCATGTTCTCACTGCCGACGACTACCTGGATGTTACTTGAGTAAGTTGGCGCTATGGCGGACACGTTAGAGACCTGCTCTAATATTGCCTCCGCATCTTCCATGGTCAGTGTGTTCGAGGCGGCGCTCCTGACGCCGCCAAAGGTGCGCGCCCCGGGATTGATGGTAACCAGGTCTGAGCCCATGCCTTCAATGCGGGAGATGATTTCTGCCTCAGCACCACGCCCAACGGACATCAGGGCAATTACCGCGGCGACACCGATAACGATTCCGAGTATGGTCAGAAAGCTGCGAAGCTTGTGGGTGACCACGCCTATCCAGGCAGTGGTAAACGGTTCCAGCCACTTTTTCATGGCTTTTCCTCCCCCTCCACCTGACCGTCCTTGAAGTGGATAATGCGCTGGCAGTGGTGAGCGATGTTAGCATCGTGGGTTATCATCAACAGGGTAATGCCCTGCTCGGCATGTAGCGAGGTAAGAATGTTAATTATTTCCTCACCGGAGTGGCTGTCCAGATTGCCGGTGGGCTCATCCGCCAGTATCAATGGCGGGTTTTTCACCAGGGCCCGGGCGATGGCAACGCGTTGCTGCTCTCCGCCGGAGAGCTCGGTGGGGCGGTGGTTGGCGCGGTCAGTGAGGCCGACCCTTTCCAGCGCCGCCATGGCTCGGTTACGGTCACTGCCGCCGGCGTATCTCATGCCCAGTTCAACGTTAGCCACTGCCGAGAGCCGTGGCAGCAAATTAAAGGTCTGAAAGACAAAGCCAATCTTAAGACTCCGAATTGTCGCCAGTTCCCCGCTGCTGAGGCGGCTGGCCTCTCTATCCTCCAGGTAGTATCTGCCCGAAGTTGGCGTATCCAGGCAACCGATGAGGTTAAGCATGGTTGATTTGCCGGAACCTGAAGGCCCCATAATCGCTACCAGTTCGCCTTTCTCGATGTTAAGGGTTACCCCCCTAAGTACGGTCAGCTCTCGCTTGCCCATCGGGTAGACTTTAGTAATATCATGCAGCTTGATCATCGCGGTGGCCTCCCCATTCCCGGTATCATCAAGCCTGGTGGTTCTTCCTGGTTCGTTTCTACAACAGCGGTTGTCCCCTCCGGTACCAGTATTATTTCCCCTTCACTGAGCCCTTCGGTTATCTCGGTGAACTGCCAGTCGCTGATGCCGGTCTGGACCGCGCGCTCTTCAGTGGTACCGTCTGCCGTTACCACCTTGACATAGCTCTGTCCTCCCTGGCTGGTAATAGCCGCGTTGGGTACCAGCAGAACATCGTCTCTTTCATCTACCACGATATTAACGATTACTGTAAGCCCCTCTCGCAGCTGGCTGTCTTCCAGTGATGTTATCGCCGGCGTTTGTCCCGTCTGGCCGCCTGGCATTCCTGATGGCGGGCCTCCCTCCTGCATTCGCTGTTCCATCATTTCTTCAGCCTGTTCCCGGGTGAGAAGGCCCTCCTCTATAGCCTGCTGGAGTCTTGGCGGGATTTCCCCGGCTTCCAAGTCCTGCGTTGCCTGTTCCCTTGCCGCCTGTCGCTCCTGCTGGATAGCTTCAAGCGACTTTACTTCTACCTTGACTTCATAATTAACCACGCCGGACTGGATGGTGGCGGTAGGTGAAATATGGGTCACTTCCGCCGGCAGGCTGATTCCCGGCAGGGCGTCGACCTCTACCCAGGCTTCCCCCCCCAGCTCTACCTGCATGATGTCCATTTCGCTGACCAGAATATCCGCTTCGAATTTATCGGGGTCAGCAATCTGCGCTATCACAGTACCCTTCATTACCTCGTCACCGCCTTCTACATTGACCCGGGTAATGAAGCCGTCAAAGGGGGCGGCAATCTCCAGGCTGGTTTCCCGCGCTTCGTCCAGTTCCTCCTGGGCGTCAGTGAGGTCTTGCTGCGCGTCAGCAAGTGCGGTTTCAGCATCGATAATATCCTCCCGGGCTTCCTCCACGTTCACCCCGGCGACCTTGACAGCTTCCTCAGCAGCCGCCAGGTTCTTCTCGGCCAGCTCGAGCTGCTGCTGTTTCAGGTAGATTTCGCTGATGGTCACGCCGCCGTAATACGGGTCAGTTAGTATCTCATTCAGTTCGTCCTGCGCGTCTTCCAGTTGGTTCGTATAGACAGTTATCATGTGCAACCAGTAGCTGGGGTCGCCACTATCTCCACCTACTGAGGATTGCATGGACTCCTGCAATCTCACCTGGGCAATTTGCAGATTTAGTTCTGCCTCGTCAATCTCGTCCTGGGCTTCCTGAACGTCTGTCATTATGTCCAGAGCGCGCTGTGCCGATTGCACGTTGATTTGTGCCTGCAGCAAGTCTCGCTCCTCGGTAGCTACTGTCCGCTCCCTGGTGGCCAGGTTGAGCTCAGCCGCAGTTATGGCGCGTTCTTTAGCGCGCACCTGCCTTTCGGCGTTGGTCAGCACGTCTTCTAAAGCGGTAATATGGTCCTCCCATTCCGAGGCATCCAGCTGGGCCAGTACCTGTCCTTCGGTAACGGTATCACCCTCTTCTACCAGCACCTCGTCAATGGTTCCCGCTATCTCGAAGGTCAGCTCTTCGGTTTGGGACAAAGCCAGATTACCGGTGGCGGTGATTTCAATGTTCAGGTCACCAAGCTGAACGGTTGCTTCTTGATACTCCGTGGTAGCTGCATCTCCTGAGTCAGCGCCACAGCCGAATACTGCCGCGCCAATCACTACCAGTAACACTGTTGCCGTTAATAGTTTCAAGATTTTCATTTTTGTCACCCTCAACTGCTTTGTTAGTATCACCGTTTTACGGTGGGGATATCCTGGCCTAGTTCCAGTAAAGCAGTAAATTGTTAAGAAATTATTAAATATTTCCGTATCTGGCAAAGAATACCGGTTATTCT
>CAYOKF010000046.1:0-9968 GCA_964404475.1 uncultured Dehalococcoidaceae bacterium
TGATGGGGCTGGGGGTTGTGGGGGGACAGGTAGCCAGCGTCTTGCGGGACAAAGCAGACGTCCTGGCTGAGAACGCCGGCTGTCCTCTTTCCCTGCGGAAAGTAAAGGTTCTACCACAGGACCTGTCCCGGCCGCTAGCCCGGCAAATGCCGGCGCAACTTTTCACTACTGACATCGATGAGTTTTTCACTGAACCTGAGATAGACATCGTTGTTGAGGCAATTGGCGGCGAAAACCCGGCCCGGGAATACTTACAGAGGGCGATAACCAGCGGCAAGCATGTCGTCACGTCCAACAAGGAGCTTATCGCCAAACACGGGGCGGAGCTGGCGGCACTGGCGGAACAGCACAACGTGAGCCTGCATTACGAAGCCAGTGTGGGGGGCGGTATCCCCCTGATTGCCCCTTTTAAACGTGACCTGGTCGCCAATAAAATCAATGGCATCTACGCCATCATCAACGGGACGACCAACTACATCCTGACCAGAATGGCGAAGGAAGGTGTGGATTTCTCAGCCGCGTTAAAAACGGCCCAGGAACTGGGATATGCTGAAACCAACCCGGAGAACGATATTGAAGGGATAGACCCTACCTACAAGCTGGCCATCCTGGCTTCCCTGGCTTTTCAGACCCGGGTCTGCCCTGAAGATATCTACCATGAGGGGATTTCCCGCCTGGATAGCCGTGATTTCCGCTACGCCCAGGAGTTCGGGTTCGCCATTAAGCTACTGGCGATAGCCAAGCTCAGCGACCAATCAATCGAGGTAAGAGTGCACCCGGTCTTTATCCCCCAGGATGCCTTCCTGGCCAAGGTTGACGGTGTCTATAATGCCGTCCTGGTTGAAGGCGACCTGGCCGGCAGGGTGCTCTTCTTCGGCGAGGGCGCCGGTGCCCTGCCCACCAGCAGCGCGGTTATTGCCGACGTAGTCAACTCGGCGAGAGGGCTTATCCGCGGTGCCAGCAATGAACCCTTGGGGAAACTGGAGCCAGGTAACAAAGTCAAGCCCATGTCAGAAATTGTAACCAGGTATTACCTCAGAGTGAACGCTGTTGACCGCCCCGGTGTTCTGGCGCAAATATCCCGGGTCCTCGGCGACCTGTCTATCAGCATCGCCTCAGCCATCCAGCAGGAGACGGATAGTACCGCCCAGACGGCGGAAATCGTGATCATGACTCACCCCGCCCCGGAAAAAGCCATGCAGCGCGCCCTCACCGAGCTGGAAAAGCTGAGCGTGGTCAATGAGATTAGCAACTTCATCCGGGTAGAAGATATCTAAGAAAAATATGCAATCATCTGATAGATCATGATAATTGGTCAGCTGGAGAGAAGACATGAAATCCGGAGTTCTGGTCAGGTATAAAGATTACCTCCCCCTTACCCCCACCACCCCGATATTCACCATCGGTGAAGGGGATACACCGCTGGTCAGGTGCGACAAGCTGGCCAAGAAGACCGGCTGTGGTGAGCTGTATTTCAAGCTGGAGGGGTGCAACCCCACCGGCTCCTTCAAGGACAGGGGAATGGTGGTGGCTGTCGCCAAGGCGCTGGAGGAAGGCAGCCGGGCGATAATATGTGCTTCAACAGGTAACACCAGTGCCTCCGCCGCCGCTTTTGCCGCCTATTGCGGCCTGACGGCGGTTATCGTGGTACCCAAAGGGAATATCGCCCTGGGTAAGCTGGCTCAGGCTATCATTTACGGTGCCAGGATAGTTGCCATTGACGGCAATTTTGACCAGGCGCTGGCTATCGTGCGCCAGATAACCGAGAAACACCCGGTGACACTGGTCAACTCACTCAACCCAAACCGCATTGAGGGACAGAAAACGGCTTCGTTTGAGATTATCGACAGCCTGGGTGACGCACCCGATTATCTCTTCCTGCCGGTGGGAAACGCCGGCAACATCACCGCTTACTGGAAGGGATTCAAGGAATATTATGAGCTGGGCAAAGCCGGCAAGAAACCGGTGGTGATGGGCTTCCAAGCCGAAGGCGCCGCACCCATTGTCCGAGGTCACGCCATCGAAAAACCAGAGACGGTTGCCACCGCAATACGCATCGGCAATCCGGCCAGCTGGCAGAAAGCCGTCACCGCCCGCGATGAATCCGGCGGCACCATTGATATGGTCAGCGATGACGAAATCCTCTCTTCGCAAAAGCTGCTGGCCACCGAAGCCGGTATCTTCGGCGAGCCTGCTTCCGCAGCCTCTTTGGCCGGACTGATTAAGCTGTCCCAGCAGGGCACGGACTTCGCAACAAAGAGGGTTGTTTGCATCGTCACCGGTACCGGCCTCAAGGACACCGAGACTGCTCTGAAAGAAGCCCCACCCTACCTGGAACTTCCGGCGGATACCGCCTCCGTAGAGCGGGCTATGGGCTGGGAGTAAAGGAGAAGAACAATGTTTGATGAGGCGAAAATCAGACAAGCAGTAGCCGCCATCATTGAAGCTATCGGGGAGGACCCGCAACGTGACGGTCTGCGGGAAACCCCCCAGCGCGTGGCCGATATGTACGCTGAACTTTTCATGGGACTGCACAAAGACCCCAGGGAAGAATTGAACATAGGCTTTGAGCTGGGACACCGGGAAATGGTCGTGGTCAAGGACATCCCTTTCTACTCGATGTGTGAGCATCACCTTCTGCCGTTTTACGGGGTAGCTCATGTCGGCTACATTCCCAATAATGAGGGGCGTATCATCGGCATCAGTAAGCTGGCGCGGGTGGTGGAAATAGTTGCCCGTCGCCCCCAGGTCCAGGAGCGTATGACCACCGAGATAGCCGACGCCATTGATGAAGCTATCAAACCATCAGGAATTGCCGTGGTTATCCAGGCGGAACACCTGTGCATGATTATGCGGGGCATCAAGAAACCAGGCAGTAACGTAATTACCTCGGCAATCAGGGGCGCCTTCCGCCGCCGGCCAGCCAGCCGGGCGGAGTTCTTCTCCCTGATACAGAGCAAGCAGACAGACCTTTAAGCTTCAGCTTTAGATATCCAGGTTCTTCACGCTCTTGGCGTGCGCCTGAATGAAGGCCTTGCGCGGGGGGACCTCATCACCCATCAACACATGGAAGATATGGTCCGCTTTGGCAGCATCTTCTATGTTCACTCCCAGCAGAGTGCGTGTCTGCGGGTTCATGGTAGTTTCCCAGAGCTGCTCAGGGGTCATCTCACCCAGACCCTTGTAGCGCTGGATATTCACCCGCCGTGAGGTTGTATTTTGCAGCACCTCTTCCTTTTCCTGCTCCGTATATACCCATTTCTGACCGTCTCCGGCCCGGATGCGATACAGCGGTGGCTGGGCAATATACAGGTAGCCGTTGCTAACCAGATCCGGCATGTGGCGGAAGAAGAAGGTGAGGAGAAGGGTGCGGATATGAGAGCCGTCAACATCAGCGTCACTCATCAGAATCACCCGGTGATAACGCAGTCTGGCCGGGTCAAAATCGTCATCAATACCGGCACCAAGGGCAGTAATGATGGTACGGATTTCTTCACTGGCTAACATCTTATCCGGTGGGGCTTTTTCCACATTAAGGATTTTACCCCGTAACGGTAATATCGCCTGAAAGCGGCGGTTCCTCCCCTGCTTGGCCGAGCCACCGGCAGAATCACCCTCCACCAGATACAACTCGCAATGTGACGGGTCTTTCTCCGAGCAATCGGCAAGCTTACCGGGTAATGTGCCGGTGTCTAGGGCATTCTTACGGATAATCAAATCACGGGCTTTGCGGGCGGCCTCCCTGGCTTTAGCCACCGTGATACATTTTTCAATGATCCGCTTCGCCTCATCAGGGTGCTCTTCAAGGTAAAGGGCCAGGCCCTCGCTGAAGGCGCTCTCCACCATGCTCTTTATTTCAATGTTACCCAGCTTGCCCTTGGTCTGCCCCTCAAATTGCGGCTCGGAGAGTTTTACGCTGATAATAGCGGTCAGCCCCTCGCGTACGTCCTCACCGGTCAGGTTAGGCTCGTCCTCCTTAAGGAACTTGTTCTTATGGGCGTAGTCATTAAGCACCCGCGTCAGCGCTGAGCGGAAACCGGTAAGATGCGTGCCGCCATCAATGGTATTAACGCAGTTAGCGAAACTAAAAACGGATTCACTATAGCCGTCATTGTACTGGAGCGACACCTCAACCACGGTGCTATCCAGCATCTTGGAAATATAGATAGGGCGGGGGTGACGGACACTACGGTTACGGTTCAGACGGCGGACGAAGCCGGTAATGCCCCCCTCAAAATAGTAATTCAGCTCTTTATCTTTATTCTCATCATAAAGCGATATTTCCAGTCCCTTATTAAGATACGCCATCTCCCGCAACCGCTCGCTGATGGTATCAAAATCATAGCTGGACTTGCCAAATATCTCCTCATCAGCCATGAAGAGAAACGTAGTGCCGGTACCATCAGCCTGACCAACTTCAGCCACCGGCCCCTGCGGTATACCCTGGCGATATTCCTGCCGGTATTCCTTGCCATCCCGTCTGACGGAAACGCAGCACCATGAGGAGAGAGCATTAACCACCGAGGCGCCGACACCGTGCAACCCACCGGATACTTTATATGTATGGCCGCCAAATTTCGCTCCGGCGTGCAGCGTGGTCATCACCGTCTCCAGAGCGGAGACCTTGGTGGTAGGATGAACGTCTACCGGTATGCCCCGCCCGTCATCTTCTACCTTGACGGACCCGTCTTGCTTAAGGATAACATTGACCCTGGTGCAACAGCCGGCCATGGCTTCATCAACGCTGTTATAGGCAATCTCATAGGCCATGTGGTGCAGTCCGCGCTGGTCAGTACTGCCGATGTACATACCGGGCCGGCGGCGCACCGCCTCCCGTCCCCCCAGGACGTGGATGTCACGGGCGGTATACTCACCATTATTACTATCATTCTTTGACGTCATCAAAAACCCTCAACCGCTACGCTGGCAACAGGAAAAGGCAGACCGACGGTTTCACCCGGAGCAAACGGTGAAATAACGGCAGGCATCTTAGTAAGGAAAACTCGCCCGTTGAGGACAGTTGCCAACACAGACGCTACATACATCTTACATAAAATTATAGCACAAATTTAGCTACGGAGTAAAGCTAAAGCCCGTTGTAAAACTACACTCAGAGAGATGAAACAGAGAAGGTTACTTATGAACACCCCTGGAAATTTCTTCAACCTGCCCCTTGAATGAGGGACTGAGGATATTGAAATAACCCTGTTTGCGTGATATACTTTAAATATAGCCTTTAAGCTAGTCCCGTGAGGCTGGCAAGGGAAAGAGAATAGAGATAAAAATGACCTCTTGCCAGCCGGGCAGGAGGTTTTATTATGGCGGAAAAAGCTATCATGAGCCAGGAGGACATCAGGAGAACCCTGGCCCGCATTGCCCACGAAATTATCGAGCATAACAAAGTAGTTGAAGACCTGATACTGGTTGGCATTCACACCCGTGGCGTGCCCCTCGCCCACCGTCTGGCGGATAACATCAATAACTTCGAAAAATCAAGACCACCTGTCGGCGCTCTAGACTTCAGCCTCCACCGGGATGACCTCCCCTCAATGGAAGCTCCACACCTGATTGGCCGTACCGAAATCCCGGGTAACATCGACGATAAATCCATCGTGCTGGTGGATGACGTCCTCTATACCGGACGCAGCATCCGCGCCGCCATGGACACCCTGATTGAACTGGGACGACCCCGCTCAATCCAACTGGCCGTGCTTATTGACCGGGGGCACCGCGAGATGCCAATACGGGCGGATTACGTCGGCAAGAACATCCCGAGCGCGCGAAACGAGGAGATACAGGTCAGGCTGGTGGAAACCGACGGTACCGACGAAGTGGCTATTATCCGCCCAAACAACAATGAATCCAGCCGGGTAGTTAACCACTTGCAAAGGAGTTGCCATGTCTCTGAAAAATAGAAGTCTGGTTACCATAGACGATCTCTCCTACGGTGAAATAGAGGCTATCTTCTCGCTGGCGGATGAGATGGCGGAGACAATGGACCGGCAATTCGGTAACTGCCGCGGCAAGATTATGGCCAGCCTGTTCTTCGAGCCGAGTACCCGGACACGGCTCTCCTTTGAGACCGCCATGTACCGCCTCGGGGGTAACGTTATTACCGCGGCCGATGTGGGGGCAACCTCGCTGGCTAAAGGTGAAAGCATCGCCGATATGGCCAGGGTAGTCGGTAGTTACGCCGATATTATCGTTATCCGGCACCCCTGGGAAGGCGCCGCCAGGGTGGTGACCGACTATGCCGGAGTACCGGTGATTAACGCCGGCGACGGGGGGCACCAGCACCCCACACAGACCCTGTGCGACCTTTACACCATCAAGAAGGAAAGACAGAGTATCAAAGGACTGAAAATAGCCCTCTGGGGCGATCTGAAATACGGGCGAACGATACACTCCCTCATTTTTGCCCTGGCCAAGTTCGGGGCTAATATCCTCTTTTACCCCACCCCCGGACTGGAAGTGCCCGAGCATGTTATCCACAAGCTAATCAAGGAATACGGCGGCGAACTGGAGCAGTGCCGGGCTCTCGATCAGGAAACAAAGGATGAACTCTTCCCTCTTGACGCCATATATGTCACACCCAGCAGCCCCCACCAGCTGGCCATGCTACCCGATGTCGATATTCAGGTCGAGCTGAAAAGCGGGGTTGACGCCCTGTATGTCACCCGGCCACAGAAAGAGAGATTTACTGACATGGAGGAGAAACAGGGCTTAAAGAAGGAATACCCGGTTGTAGATAAGAAACTGCTCGACCGAAAAGCCTTCCGCAAAACACTGGTGATGCACCCGCTACCCCGCGTTGACGAGCTGGCTTACGAACTGGATGCCGACCCGCGGAGCAGGTACTTTACCCAGGCGGCGCGGGGGGTGCCGGTACGCATGGCGCTCATCGCCCTCCTGCTGGGAAGCGGAGAATTAACCACCATGGAAGGAGATGATTCCCTCACTCCGGAAGTTGATTACCCCGTATACCGGCGTGATTCCGGTATCAAGTGCCCCAACCCGCGCTGCGTCTCCGTGCAGGAAACCGAAACCAAGTATCTCAAGCCCGAATTTAAGATAGTGAACACCCGGCCACTAACCTTAAGATGTATCTATTGTGAGCACGGTTTTGAACCCGGGTATATTGCCAGTACGGAGTGGCATGAAGGCAGGAAGGAGACCAAGAAGTACCACCGCGCTGACAGCTATATGACCAGTAAAATCAAGGCAGACAACCTGATTATCTTTGCATCGGCGGAGGCGGCTGAGGCCCAGGGCTATAAACCCAGCCACTATTCTTGAGGACAATCAGAAGTAAATGAAAGCATTACTGATACAGGGTGGCCGCATCATTGACCCGGCACAAGGCATTGACCATGCCGCTAACCTGCTGGTCAACGAAGGAAAAATTTCATGGCTCGGGAGAGATACTCCTCCGCAAGAGGACTACGCCGTTCTGCCCGCGGAAGGTTTGATTGTCTGCCCCGGATTTATAGACCTTCACTGCCACCTGAGGCAGCCCGGCTTTGAGGAGAAGGAGACTATCGCCACCGGCACGCAGGCTGCCGCCTACGGCGGCTTTACCACCGTCAGCTGCATGCCCAATACCGAGCCGCCGCTGGACAGCAGAGAGAGCATTGATTACGTGAAATCGGTGGCGGGTGAGCAGGGCATTGTCCGCGTGCTGCCGATTGGCTGCGTCTCCCGGGGCAGAAAGGGGGAGGAACTGGCCGACCTCGAAGAGCTGGCCAAAGCCGGTGCTATTGCCTTCAGTGATGACGGAGAGCCGGTTAGCCACGCCGGCTTGATGCTCCAGGCCTTGAGGTACAGCCGTGCCTCCGGGTTGCCGGTAATTGACCACTGTGAGGCAAAAGACCTCACCCGGGAGGGGCAAATGAATGCCGGCGCGCTGGCAAGCCGGCTGGGGCTGCGTGGCATACCGGCAGCCGCCGAGGAGATTATCGTCTTCCGTGACCTGGCTCTGGCCGGTCTCACCGGCGGTCACCTGCATATTGCCCACGTCAGCACTGCGGGGTCTGCCGAGCTTATCCGCATGGGCCGGGAAGCCGGTATCAAGGTCACCGCCGAGGTTACCCCCCACCACCTCACCCTGACCGAGGACAGCGTGAACGACTATGACACCAGCGCCAAGGTGAACCCACCGCTGAGGACGCGGCGGGATATTGAGGCGCTTATTCAGGGGTTGAAAGAAGGAGTGATTGACATTATCGCCACGGACCATGCCCCCCACACCGCAAAGGATAAAAAGTGCGCTTTCACCCGGGCCGCTTACGGCATCAGCGGACTGGAGACGGCTTTCGGGAGTCTAATGAGCCTGGTGCACAGCGGTCAGCTTCCTTTAGCTACTCTTATCGCCAGGCTAACCTGTGGCCCGGCCCGGATTCTCCGTGACGATACCACAGGCACGCTAAAGGTGGGCACCCCCGCTGATATCACCATCTTTGACCCGGATAAGGAATGGCAGGTAGAGCCCAAAACCTTTGCCTCCAGGGGAAAGAACACACCGCTGGCGGGTGCCGTACTCAAGGGCAAAGTAATGGCCACCATCTTTGGCGGGAACCTGGTGTACCAGGACAAAACGGTTAAAATAGAAATACGTGCGTAAGCGATGACAAAAAAAGCGATACTGGTTCTGGAAGACGGCTCAGTTTATGAAGGTTACTCCTTCGGCGCCGAAACTGATTCCTGCGGTGAGGTGGTTTTTAACACCAGCATGACGGGATACCAGGAGATGCTCACTGACCCGTCCTATGCCGGGCAGATTGTCATTCCCACCTACCCACTCATCGGCAACTACGGCACCAACCAGCAGGATCTGGAGTCCAGCCGGATACAGGTCAGCGGTTTCGTCGTCAGGGAGGAGTGTGAGCAGCCCAACCACTACCTCAACGCCGGAAACCTCCATGAGTATCTGGCGGAAAGCGGCATCCCCGGCATCTACGGTGTGGATACCCGCGCCATCACCCGCAAGCTACGCTCGGCAGGGGTGATGATGGGCTTTATCACCACCACCAGGACACCCCGGCAGGCCCTGGAGGAGATAAGGAATCAGCCCGACTACGGCTCAATCGACTTCGTCCGGCAGGTAAGCGCGCCAAAACCCTTTACCTGGGAGCCGGCAGCAGAGGCTTCACCATCACTTAAGATAGTTGCCCTTGACTGCGGCCTGAAATACAACATTATCCGGCTGCTGAACCAGCGGGGCTGCTCGGTAACGGTGGTACCCTGCACCACTTCCGCCGCTGATATTTTGAGCCTGAACCATGATGGCATTCTGCTTTCCCCCGGCCCCGGCAACCCCGACCTGCTGAACTACATCACGGACACGGTGAAGCAGCTTGCGGGCAAGAAGCCGGTGATGGGAATCTGCCTGGGTAACCAGCTTATCGCCCGCGCCTTTGGCGGAAGCAATTTCAAGCTCAAGTTCGGGCACCGGGGCGGCAATCATCCCGTGAAGGAGCTCGCCACCGGGCGTGTGCATATCACCGCGCAGAACCACGGCTATGCCGTTGACCCGGATACGCTGACAGACGGGCTTGAGGTAACCCATATCAATCTGAATGACGGCACGGTGGAGGGCTTAAGACATAAAGAGCTGCCCATCTTCAGTATCCAGTACCACTCTGAAGCCTCCCCCGGCCCGCTGGATAACGTTTATCTCTTTGATAAGTTTGTGGAGATGGTGAGGGATTTTAAATAAATGAGAACGGCGCCTGTTAAAGAGAAGACGAGGAGAAGGAGGAAATCCCCCTTAGTCCCCCTTTTCAAAGGGGGAAAATAGTGACCCCTTGCGGTAAAGTAGGCGAACTTCTCCCTTTCTTAAAGGGAGAGCGAGAGGGATTTCAAGAGGACAAAGGGGGGTTGAAGGGGATTTATGCTACCCTACAACGGGAACCTGAAACAATATTCCAGACAACTCAGAGGGAATATGACCGATGCGGAAAAGTATCTCT
>CAYOKF010000047.1:0-9847 GCA_964404475.1 uncultured Dehalococcoidaceae bacterium
CCATCATGCTTTCCAAACCCATATTATTGAAGATATTATCTACAGGAACCGTCCTTCCCGCATATCTTGAGAGGCTTGTTAACCTGTCGTACTGCCATCTTCTATGCTCATCACCAAGTACTTCATAAGCCTCGTTGATTTCCTTGAATCTTTCATTAGCCTCCAGGACACTTTCCGGATTGCGGTCCGGGTGATATTGCAGCGCCAGCCGGCGGAACGCTTTCTTGATGTCTTCAGCGCTCGCGTCATAGCTGATGTTAAGTATCTGATAATAATCCTTGAGTTGCATTCCTACGCACTTAGTACGTCCGATAAGCCTTTTTCCAGGGCTCTTTCTGCAATGCCAGGCAGTCACTAATGGCTGTCTTGATGGTATTTACGGCAAGAAGAGCGCAGTGCTGGCTTTCCTCGGGCAGCCCCCCCAGAGCGTTTAAGATGTCCTTCTGGCTTATCTTTTTAGCTTCAATGATGTTTTTCCCTTTAGCCAGCTCGGTTACCATACTGCCGGAAGCGATGCTGGTGCCACAGCCATCGGTCATGAAATTGATATCGGTAATTGTGCCATCATTTACCTTCAGCCAGACCTCCATTGTATCGCCGCAGGGCCCGGTAACTCTGGCAAAGCCGTCAGCATCCGTCATAGTTCCCAGGTTCCTCGGGTTCATGGCGTGGTCAATCACCGTCTCAGAATATATCTTTCGGGCATCCGCCATCACCAGCGTTTGGAGATAATCCAGCTCTGAAGACATCACTTGCTCTCAGTTGCCTTTATTCTCACCAAATGGTCTAGTGGTCGCATATATTAGCCCCGCTTACCAGAACGTTATTTAAATAGCTTAAGACTGCCTTCTCCGGGTCAGTCTCCGTAATGCCGGTGATGACGCCAATTTTGTTTTGCTGGAAAAGACTCTGGGCACGGGAACCCATACCGCCGGCAATGACCAGCGATACTCCTTTTTCCGCCAGCCACTGAGGAAGTAACCCCGGCTCGTGGCCCGGCGAATTGACCAGCTCCGTATTCAATATCTGCTTCTTTATTTCGTCAACATCTATCAAGGCGAACTGCTCACAATGGCCAAAATGCGCCGATACGACACCACCGTTTACCGGTATTGCATATTTCATTGAATACCTCCATTTAATTTATTCTTTTATTTTAAGCTCGTATTTGGGTTTGCCATCGACAAAACATATCCTGACAGTAACCTCTTTCCCTTCAGAAAGGCATCTCTCAGATTCAGCCCGCAGCTTCTGTGACTCAGGAGACTTCAAGAAAGATACCAGTGTCTCAAACCGCTGGACAAGATCCTTGTCACCGCCCACTTCTCTCAGCAACTCCAGTAGGCAATTACTGAGTTCTTGCTCAGCCAGGCACTTAACACACTTCCCCGGCACGTCGCTTGTCGAATACCTCGGGTCAAGGTTAATTGGCTCCATTCCTTCTAACTCATCATAACGCACACGCTGTGCACCACTTTCAGGTTATTCTCACGGCAAAAGGCTATAGCTGTTTCGCTTTCCGAGCCTGGTTGCAGCCAGATTCGGCTCAATCCCAGGTCTTTGCACTGATTCAAAATAGTTTCGGTTGCTTCGGGGGACACGACGAAATCGACGACATCCACTTTTACCGGAATATCGGCAAGAGCAGGATAACAATCTAACCCCTCCAACTCTTTGAGCCTGGGATTTACGGGATAGACCTCGTAACCCCGAATCTTGAGATTTTTCACCACTTGATTGCCGTACTTCTGTGGATTATCGGTAGCACCAACTACGGCGAACTTCTTCTGTGCTATAAACTCCTTAATCAAGTCTTGCATATCACTGCCTCTTTAAAAACCCGTTTTTCACCGGTTGAAAAAGGGTGCCAGTTCGTTTTCGCTTGTCTACCAAGGCAAACTGCCTCATCAGCTGATGCCTCAGGTTGAACCACCTGGAGCGCAGTAGTTACCTTTAGGAGCCGCACTGAACGTTGAGATGACACGGCGCGGATATTCTGACTTGCACTGGGGGCACTTTATATCCCGGTCACTATCAGCTATATTACGCCGTAGCTCAAAGCGTTCACCGCATTTGGTGCATTCATATTCATAGATAGGCATAGCTTATTCCTGTAACCTGCGGTCAATTTTTTGCCACAGACCTTTTATTTCCCTGGCTACCTTGCCGTCGGAATCTTCCACGATAGATACTCCCTTGACCATAGCTTCGGTTACGGCATTGTCAAAGGGAATCATGGCAGCCACATCAACTCCATTCTCTCGGCAGTAGTCTTTGATGGCTGTGGTATTCCTATCATTCAGGTCATACTTGTTGATGCAAACCATGGCAGGAATACCAAAATGCTTGCAGACATCAAGCACTCTTTCCATATCATGTATACCTGAAAGTGTCGGCTCAGTGACGATAAGTGCCAGGCTGACTCCGGATAAGGAAGAGATAACCGGGCAGCCGATGCCGGGAGGCCCGTCGCTGATAACATAGTCAAGCCCGTTCTTCTCGGCGAGTTCTTTAGCCTGCTGCCTGACCAGCGCTACCAGCTTGCCGGAGTTCTCCTGGGCTATACCCAGACGTGCATTAACCAGGGGGCCGTGCTTGGTGTCAGAGATGAACCAGTGACCAGCCATACATTCGTTCATGGTAATGGCTTCAACCGGGCAGATACGCGAGCAGAAGCCACAGCCTTCGCAGGAAATAGGGTCAACACTGTAATCGTGGATGGCATCAAACCGGCAGATTTTCTGGCAGAGGTCGCATTGAATGCATTTCTCTTCATCAATCACGGCGACCTGCCCGCTACGAAACTCATTTTCCTCTTTAACTGAGGGGTTGAGCAGCAGGTGCAGGTCAGCAGCGTCTACATCGCAATCGGCCATCACCTTGTTTTGGGCGATTGCCGCAAAGGAACCGACGATGCTGGTCTTACCTGTACCTCCTTTACCGCTAAGAATGAGCACTTCTTTCATTTACCGTCTCCATAATCTTATCGAAAAGCTCAATAAAACCCTTTTTATAATCGGTCATACCCTCCACCAGTGGAACACCCTGAGAATATAAGCTGGCGATATTCGTGTCCAAGGGGATGGTCAGCAGTATCGGGATATTCTCTTTACGGCAGTATTCCTCCGTCTTACCATCGCCCACACCGGCACGGTTGAGCACGATGCCACAGGGTATATCAAGCTGTCTCACCGTCTCCACCGCCAGAACGAGGTCGTTCAGGCCGAACGGTGTCGGCTCGGTGACCAGTATACAGAAGTCACTGCCTTTAATAGCTTCAACCACCGGGCAGGACGTTCCCGGCGAGGCGTCAATGATAATCACCTTGTCATTATCAGAAAGCTCTTTAACCTCCCTGATAATGGGTGGCGCCATTGCCTGACCGATGTAGAGTTTGCCATGACCAAAGACTACGCCATTAGCATATCCAGTTTCTATAACTCCTATCTCATGGGGCACCTCGGATATAGCTTTCTCCGGGCAAAGGTAGCTGCAGGCGCCACAGCCGTGGCAAAGTTCAGGGAAGGTAAGAACGTATTCTCCTAAAACGGCAATGGCATTGTAAGCGCATACCTCGGCGCACTTACCGCAGTGGGTGCATTTCTCTTCGTCTACACTGGGTACGGGTATCGAAACCGCCTCGCTGCGGTCAATATCCGGTTTCATAAAAATATGGTCATTAGGTTCTTCGACATCACAGTCAAGAAGCTGCACCTTGTATTTATCTTGCAGGGAAAGGGCAAGACTTGTCGCCACCAGAGTCTTACCCGTTCCCCCTTTACCACTGGCAACGGATATTATCATCTTATATGCTTAACCTCTTACCATCTTTGTTCCACACTGAGGGCAACTTATACTATTACAGGGTACCCCTATTTTATGGGACACTCTGGCTCCACACTTCGGGCAGACACAATCCCCACCGGGACCTGCCCCAGGGCGTGTACCACCCATCCGGCCCCCTCTTTGCGCAGTACCGCGCGGAGGCCCCGTTCCATCTCCTCTAGGCATATTTCACCTCAATCCTGTAAATTTATTCCTGTTTACCTCAACAGATTCACATGTTCATTCTCCGCCCCATACCTCCGCCTCCACCCATACCTCTGCCTCCACCCATACCTCCGCCTCCACCCATGCCTCTGCCTCCACCCATGCCATAGTGGTCAGGGACATTAGCTTGCTGAGATGATGAATAGGTACCAAGCTTATATTCTGCGATAGCATCTTTTATTTTCCCTGAAACGCCGGTTATTATCTTGATTCCGGCAGAGGATAGTACCTGATACGCGTTGGGGCCGCAGTTGCCGGTCAGGACGGCTTCTACTCCCTTACCGGCAATCATCTGGGCTGTTGAGATACCGGCCCCGCCGGCAGCCATGGCGCTTGCGTTATCAATGGCTTCGTACTCATCCGTTTCCGTGTCAGCGATGATAAAGCCCTGGCAGCGCCCGAACCGGGGGTCTACCTCAGCATCCAGTGTGGTGCCAGTAGCTGAAATTGCAATCTTCATATGTTACTCCTTATTCTTCCTCGGCCGAGAGTTTCCCTATTTCGTTCTCCAGTTCTTTGAGCTCACCCCGCAGCGTCTCAGCCTGGCTTTTCAAGAATTCAATTTCCTGCTCTCGGGTAACCTGTGGAGCCATTGGACTAAATCCATATGCCCCGTAGCGTGGGAAAGCATAGCCAGCCTGCCAGGGCAAGGCATAACGTCCTGGTCTGCCTCCCCAGGGGTTGCAGAACCCTCTTCCTCCTCCTGTCATTGGTCCCATTCCATTGGGGCCTGTACCATCAAATCCTGGCATGATGCACCTCCGTTTTTGTTTTTATTTCCTTTATTCTGGTCTTGATTTGCTTTAGTTCCGTCTGCAATATCTGTATTTGATTTCTTAATAAATCAAAATTCTGTCCCGGGTTTGGCAGCGGGATGGCGCAGTAACCTCTGCCGCCACCTGTCATCGGGCCCTTTCCACGGGGCCCTGTACCATCAAAGTTCGGCATATTGACCACCTCTGTTTAGCGCATGTTTTTCACTCTTTATTATCAGCTTCAAGGTCACGCATCCTGGACTCGATCTCTTCCAGCTGCCCCTTGATTGCCTGCGCCTGGTCTTTCATGTAGTTAAGTTCATCTTCCGGAGTCATCTGAGGTGAATAAGGCGCATAACCGGGAGCAGGCGGCATACCTGAATAGAATGATTGCGGCTGGTAAGTACCCGGTACCGTCACTCCTGCGCCACCAAAGTAATAACTGCCCCTGGGCAGACCCCCTCTTCCCCGTCCTACATAGGGCCAGGGAGGGGAACTGCCCCGGAAACCAAACCCCCTGCCTCCTCCACGGCCAAAGCCTCTTCCCTGTCCAAAACCATTAGGCATATTTACCTCCTTAGAATATAATATCATTTTTAGTGTTTACCAGCGAGGATAGTACTGATATGGGCTGACCCAGCCCCGACCTAAGCCCCGGCCGATACCGCGGCCTCTCCTGAGACCGGCACCAAGCCCGAAGCCGCGGTTGAAGCCAAACCAGCCTCTTCCGAACGGCGGGACGGCAAATCCCGGCCTGGCAAAGCCAGCACAGAATCCGGCGCCCCGGCCGGTCATCGGCCCCATTCCTCGCGGTCCTGTTCCATCTCCAAATGGCATATTGCTCACCTCCTGATATAATTATTTTGTCATAGTAAGCTGACGAATTCCATTAATCTGCCGGTAAGTGGCACCTTCACTCACACAGCGCATGACCAAGTCCGGGTCTACTACCCTGGTGCCGGATATAGCATCAACGTTATAATCAAAAAGTAATCGTGACAGGGGAGCGGTGTCTCCAAGCAACACGACATAAGCTCTGGGATTGCATAGCTCCAATAGTTGCTCGATAGTATGATTGGTAAATGCTGTACCGGTGATGCCGACGACGTCAGCCTGGGGAATGAAATCCTTAGCTTCGGCCTCGGTGTAATCCCCTTCTTGAGGATTTTTCTCGATGACCCATAGCTTGTTTACCACTTCATGCAGTTGTGCTATAAAGGGGAAATGCCCTACAATGGCCACTTTCTTACCAGCCCCTTTTTCGGCAATAAGGTCTCTGGCATTGAGATCTTGACAATCCTCCTCATTAACCTCTAGCAACGAGTTGATTGCCGCCATGCCGATAGCCGCTTCATAAAGGCTTTCTGATCTGGCCATGCCGGCAAGGTCTACGGCAGTTTTCTCTGTGAGCGAGCCGGCCTCCTGTACCGGTTTTCTGGCATGGTGAGGGCCTGCCTCATGTGGAGTAGACGCCAGCCCGCAATAACGTGTTTGTACGGCCGTCTGAAACGGGCCCTGTCGTACTTCCCTTACCGGTGCTTCAAGGTCTATTATTGATAGTAAATCATCAATAATCCGCATAACTACCATTACTCGGATAGTCCTCCTCTAAAATGCTTTCTTCGGCCATGTCCGCCACGGTGCATACCTGGAGGGAAAAGGGGCATGATACTTGGCGTGTTACATTCAGGACAAACCTCGGGTGGGTCAGATATCATGGTCTCAAAAGGCACTTCCCACTCGTGACCCTTCAGGCACCGGAAACGGCGTACCGCCATCTCAAAGTTGCCGCCTTCAATGCGTATCGCTTTTCCGTTTAGCAGGGCGTCAGCAACTTTCTGTCGGGCGGAATCCAGCAGGCGGGAAAAGGTGCTCCTTGAAATATTCATCTTTTGAGCGCAAGTTTCCTGCTCCAGTTTTTCGACGTCCTTAAGGCGGATTGCCTCGGCTTCTTCGACAAGGAGACAGGCTTCCTCAAGTTCAGCCATACGTAACCCTGCCGGTTTGAAGTAGGTTACCAGCGGTATTGAACTGACCCTTCGCCACAGTTGCCGTCTTCCCATTATTTCCTGCCCCAATTTATGAGCTAACGCTCTTTATGAATATATTATGCACATATGCTCAATATTTATAATAAGACTTTTGCTTTATCTTGTCAAGTTTTTTTGAATAATTTTAATTACCGCAAAAGGTGAAATACTCTATCACCCGCAGCTTTGAGTTGAGATTGACGCCAGCCAAACAACGATGTGTTTTGCTCTTTAAGCAAACTCTAAAGCTTTCAAACAATAGTACAGATACTTAACATGTACCGTTAACGAGAATGAAGTATTTTATCTACCCTCCGCAGTAGTTCCCGGGGTTCTACCGGCTTCTCAACGTAATCTTCCGCCTCAAGCTCCATGCCCTTGGCAACAGAGACATCTGTCTCACCCTTACGCTGTGAAAAGCTGGTGAGCAGCATTATCGGAATTTGGCGTAGGGCAGGATCGGCTTTTAGCTCTTTCGATGTGTCGAAGCCATCCTCAAAGGGCATAAGCACATCCAGGATTATCAGATCTGGTCGCTCAGCTCTGGCAATGGCCAGACCGAAAACGCCATCACTGGCGGTGAGCACCTTATAGTCATGCCGGGACTCAAGAACCGACTTCGTGGCTGCCACGAAGTCGGGGTCATCATCAACGAGAAGAATCTTGTAGATAAACTCGCCGGCGGGCATTATCCCCCTTCTTGCCGAGCTTTTACCTCAATGCCCAGACCTGCTGCATTGATGATTTCAGGCACAAGGTCGTCCCAGCCCAAAGGCATAATATGGATACCCTGGCAGAATGGTTTGACCTGACGGATAAGCCGTGCGCTGATTTCCACCGCCTTCTTCTTGCGGTCTTCTTTGGCAGTTTCCTCCATCTCCCGGATTATGCTCTCTGGAACACTGATTCCGGCCACATTTGAATTCATAAACTTGGCCATGGCAGCACTCTTAAGTATTACGATTCCAGCGATAACCGGCACCTTAAAATCCCGTATCTGGTTCATGAAATTCTCGAACTTCTCCGGCTCATAAACAGCCTGGGTCTGAAAGAAACTGGCTCCGGCTTCTATTTTCTTTTTCATCTTGATAATCTGCGGCTCAACTGGCTCCGAAGCCGGTGTAACCACTGCCCCCAGGAAGAATCCTGGTTCACTTTCCAGCTCATGACCCGCCATATCATGACCCTGGTTCAGCGTGCTGGCTGCTTTGAGCAGTTGCACGGAATCAAGGTCATAAACCGGTTTCGCTTCAGTGTGGTCACCCAAAATTGGGTGGTCGCCGGTAAGACACAGTACGTTCTCTATGCCTAACGCCCAGGCACTCAACAGGTCTGATTGAAGCGCCAGCCGGTTGCGGTCTCGGCAGGTAAGCTGAAAGACCGGCTCCAGACCTCGCTCGATTAATCGGGTGGAGACGGCTAACGAGCCGATGCGTAATACTGCGCTTTGCAGGTCGGTAACGTTGACGGCGGTCACGTTTCCTCGCAGTATCTCGGCATCTTGCAGGCACTTATCCAGGCTAACCCCCTTGGGCGGTCCTATTTCCCCCGTAACCACAAATTGTCCGCTTTCCAGAGCTTGCTTCAGTTTGCTCATTATAATTTATGCTCCTTGTTCAAATTTAACTTTGCTTTAAGCGTGACTGGCGACCTTGCGTTCGCCGGAGAGGGACTTGAAGGTTGACTCTCCTTCGCCGATAGTGAGGGAACGAGGCCGGCTCCAACGGGAATTACTCTTAGGTGATCTGTAAGTATCCATCTCATCTAACCGCCCCAGTTCTTTAAGCCGGTCATAGATAAGCTGCCAGCCGCAGTCACGGTTTCTATCCACCTCGCATTTGCCGTCCTTGGCTCCTCCGCAGGGGCCGTTAAGCAGGCTCTTGGCACAGAGGGTGACCGGACATAGCCCGCCGGTGTACTCTACAATACATTCCCCGCAGAGAGAACAATATTCCGTGATGAAATTGTCGTTTACGGTTTCACCTCCGAAGATGGTATCGCATCCAGGATGAACAAGACCGCCATCGGTAGCGTCCATCACAGTATGAATTCCCTGTCCGCAGGCAAGGATAAGAAAAGAATCTGCCTGGTCGGTCTGAGCCTTATAATCTTCATTCAGCATCTTTTTCGCGATTGCCAGTTTGCACAGGCTCACTCCACTACCGGTGCAGGCCCACCCGGCAACGCTGACTCCCTTTTGTTTGAGCCGTTCTGCCATTTCCTCGGTCTCAGGCTCTCCACCGGAATGGCACTTTGCGGCGCAGTTGCCGCAGCCAACGACGAATACTCTCTCTCCAGGCTTCAGGTACTCCAGAATCTCGTCAATCGGCTTTTGAATTGTTGCGTGCACGGAAATACCTCCTAATACTTATTGTTATGACATGGTGCGCTGATAGGTGATAAAATATACTAGTATTATTATTAAAATATCAATCAATATTTATTATACCCTACGGGGTATGGTAATATCAATGCTGGCTATTTGGAGGATGAGACTGTGGAGAACGAAGAAAAGACCGAGGTTTCTAAGGATATGCTGCTGAGGCGGCTAAAGAGAGTCGAAGGTCAAATCCGAGGTATCCAGAAAATGATTGCCGAAGACCGCGATTGTGTAAGCATAGTGATGCAACTGGCAGCGGTTCGTTCCGGAGTTGAGGGTGTGGGAGCTCTGGTACTAAATAACTGCATGAAGCTTTGCTTTTATCAAGGTTCCGATGCTGCAACCGACATTGATTCTCTATCAAAGGCGGTGGCAATCTGGGGGCGGGTGCGAGGCGGGGATAAAAAGTGACTTCACTCTGGATGAAGAAAATAAAGGATTTGATATGATTCCGCTATTTGAGCAGTATCCGCTGCTGGGAGAAAGGCTTCCTTACATATCTCTTGGCGCATTCCCTACTTCTGTAGAAAAGCTGGAACGTTTAAGTGCGGAGCTAGGCGTCAGTCAGCTCTATATCAAACGTGATGACCTGAGTGGTAAGCTCTATGGCGGTAACAAGCCGCGAAAGCTGG
>CAYOKF010000048.1:0-9749 GCA_964404475.1 uncultured Dehalococcoidaceae bacterium
TGAGTACCCTGGCGTATTTTTCGCGTAATACGCTGTTAATGCTTTCCCAGAAGTCAGCCGGGTAGAATTGATTGACGGCATACCCTTCGTGATTTCCTTGCAGCAGGATCAGGTTATGGGGGTAAGCTAATTTCAGGCATAGCAGGTAATTGATATTTTCCCGGGAATGTTTGCCCCTGTCCACATAATCGCCCAGAAATACCAGCGTTTTATCGTTATCAAGATAGCTGCTGACCACGCATTTGGTAGCGTCTAAATCACCGTGGGTATCTCCGACGAATATGGATTGTCCGGTTGCTGATATTTCCACGACTTTTGGTTCGTTGTTGAATAGTTGTTCGGCATCCGCCAGTAATTCACTAACTTCACCAGGAGCCAGTTGTCCGGACCTGTCCGGGACTTCTATTATTTCTCTTATCTTCTGCTGACGCATAGCGCCGCGTCCACCAGCCTGAGCGTAATTTGAACTGGTCGTATGATTGCTCTAAATCTTACCTTAACGGGCCGTCAGTAACAAGGAGCAAGGCGGTTCCCCCGGACCGAACGACCGGTGATTTGTTTACCAGTACCAATTTACTATACTAATTTCCCATGATTAAGCTAACCAGACCGCGTCTTCCACGTTGTATAATTCAGATGGTAATCAAGAAGGAGGTAAAAATGTTTCGAGCAAAAACCTATCTGTTAACTGCGGTTGTGGGTGTGTTAGCCATTATCTTTGGCGCCTGTGCGCCAACAGCGCCAGCGCCGTCGTCGGTTCCTGCTCCGGAACCAGCGCCGGCGACTTCACCGGTTCCAGCACCGGCTCCGGAAACCGGCGGTACTCTTCAGGTACGTGTTACTGATGCGCCGCCCCGTCACGAGGTGACCAGCATTATGGTCACGGTTTCAGAAGTGCAGGTACATAAGGCAGTGGCTGAGCAAGAGAGGGAACAGGAGCAATCAGCCAGTGATAACCAGACTCAGGAACAGGAGCAATCAGCCAGCGGCAATCAGACTCAGGAACAGGAACAGGAGCAGCAACAGACGGCGCAGGGCGGGAGCGAATGGATGACAATTAGCCTGAGCGACAACGCAACCACCTTTGATTTACTCCAGATTCAAGGGGTTGAGCAGTATCTCGGGGAAAGCGAAGTTGCAGCAGGTAAATATACGCAGGTCAGGCTCGTCGTTACTCAAGTTCAGGTGGCGCTGGGGGGTGGAGAGCTACAGGATGCCGAGATACCCAGCCGGGAACTTAAACTGGTGCATCCTTTTAAGGTTACGGCTGGTGAAACTACGGTCATGGTTCTTGATTTCGAGGCGGATAAAATGGTGACGGTAACCGGCGCCGGGAAGATTATCGTCAAGCCGGTTGTCAAACTGACGGTGCGGCAGGAAGGAGACGAATGGCCAAAGGGCGGACAAAAGCCGGGCCAGGAAGCGGCAACGGTAACATCCGTGGTGGTTTCCTGCGATGAATTTATGACTGACCAGCACGTTAGCGAAGCGGTAGCGGTTAATGCCGGTGATGTGTTTAAAGTAATCTTGTGTTCCAACCCGACCACGGGTTTCCAGTGGGCAGAATCGGCGACGGTTGATAATATAACCGTGGTGGAGCAGACCGGCCATAGCTTTGTGTCGCCGGAAGTAAAAGGTAATAAGCCTTCTGCCGCCGGTACCCCGGGGCAGGAAGTGTGGACTTTCCGGGCGCTTGAAGAAGGTGTGGCCACCTTGTCTATGGAGTATAGCCAGCCGTGGGAAGGCGGAGAGAAGGCGGAGTGGACATTCGAGCTTGCGGTAACGGTTAATTGATGTTCGCTTTGCCCCTGACGCACTGGCGTCATTGAGCCAATATCAAGATTGTAAACTAAGAGGCTGATATCTAACCAGAATCGGTCTCTTAGTCTTTCCTTATCGCAAACACAGCTCTCGTCTCTTTATAGTTATTGCAGCCATATTCCGTTTTGCATCGGTTAGTCACTATATGTCATACTTAAACCAGTGAACGGGATAGATTTCTTGCCTGTTATCCTGATAGCCCTCGGTTTATCAGCTGATTGTTTTGCCGTAGCTCTTAGTGGCGGCGTTTCCATGAAGAGGCTCTCCTTCCCGGCGGTATTCCGTACCGCGCTATCATTCGGAGCCTTTCAGGCTTTCATGCCGTTTTTAGGGTGGCTGGCGGGGCGCAGTGTTGTCGAGCTGATATCGGGTTATGACCACTGGCTGGCTTTTGTGCTTCTGTCCCTGGTGGGCAGCCGGATGATCTGGGAATCAT
This sequence comes from uncultured Dehalococcoidaceae bacterium, assembly GCA_964404475.1. Classification (GTDB taxonomy): domain Bacteria; phylum Chloroflexota; class Dehalococcoidia; order Dehalococcoidales; family RBG-16-60-22; genus CAYOKF01. Next base: position 2,258 of record CAYOKF010000048.1, read on the forward strand.
TCCGCAAAAGAGATGGCCAGCGCAAAAACAGCGACATAACCAGGGGATTTTTACTCCTGGTCCTTTCAGTAGCCACCAGCATAGACGCTCTGGCAATTGGCTTAAGCTTCGCCTTTTTAGAAGTAAACATTTTACCGGCCTGCATAACTATTGGCGTAATTGCTTTCGTGGTTACGGTTACCGGCTTTCTGCTCGGGAAGAAAGCGGGTGGTTGGCTGGGGAAAAGGGCTGAGGTGGTCGGCGGGTTGATTCTCATCGGTATCGGTCTCCGCATATTGCTGGAGCATATTCTATAGTGTAATACATAGCCTTTGGGTCTCCTTTGGCGTGGTAAAGAAATTACTCTAAAAATATTCATATTACTCCCTATTTCAGGCACACCTCCCACCATTGTTGATTCCTATACACTCTGATATAATCCCCGTATGGAATGTTCTGATTGGATTAATTTTGGGGCAGTTATTGCGATAGTTTTCAGTGCCATAGTGGCTCTATCTCTGGGTGTAAGTTCTCTTATCCAAACTAGAAATATGCAAAAGCGTGAATATAGAGACAGATTGCTGAATGAGATTACTGAATGGGCAATGGATATTGTCAGAAGTATGCCTGAAACAATACTACCTAATTTAGACATGATTATCCAAAAAGAGAAGAAGGAGGTTATCTCTCCGATTTTCTTTGGCTTATGGCTAAAGCTGGAGGCGGTCAATGCCAAGAACAAGTATATACAGAAGATAGCCACAGAATCATATTTTGGGGATAAGTTAAATAAAACTATAGAAGCTATTACAAAAAGCCTCAATACAGTTATCGGGGATTTAAGAAAAAGCGTAACGGCAGGTAATTTTGAGGAAGCACAACAAAAATTAAAAGACCAAATCAATGCTGATGGAAATTTGCGCCAAAAACTCGAAGCATTAATAAGAGAAGTTGCTGCACTCAAGTCTAAAAATCTTGGCTGAATCTGCCTAGCTTTATCTTACCTCAGTTGCAACTAACCATTTCGCAGTAAAGCCGTGGCTTTTTCCCGCTTGACAGCACTTGATTTTCATGCTATTATGCCTAGGCAGTCTAGGTATGTTGAGCGTAGGCGGAACGGGATGATGCGAGCCACCAGAATTGACGGGCAGGTTTTGAGGGAGATGTTTACGGCCGCTACCGGGTGGCTGGAGAAGAGCGTCTCAGAGATAGATGCGCTGAATGTTTTCCCGGTACCCGATGGTGATACCGGTACCAATATGCTGCTTACCATGCATTCCACCATAGAAGAAGCCTCCCGCGCTACTGACCATAAAGTATCTCTGGTAGTTCAGGCTATGGCGCAGGGAGCGCTGATGGGCGCCCGGGGCAACAGCGGTGTAATCCTGTCACAGTTCTGGCGGGGACTGGCCAAGACATTAAACAAGAAGGAAACGATTGGCGGCAGTGACCTGGCTGATGCACTGGTTCAGGCATCAGAGATGGCCTATCAGGGACTCAGCAATCCGGTAGAGGGAACTATTCTTACCGTACTCAGGGAAGCAGCTTCGGCAGCGCGGAAGAAAATAGCCGGTGGTGTGGGTAATGTGAAGTCTGTCCTGGAAGCTGCTGTTAACGCCGCGCGGGAATCAGTAGCCAATACGCCCAGCCTGTTGCCGGTGTTGAGAGAGGCGGGGGTGGTGGACGCCGGCGGCCAGGGACTATATACCATACTGGAAGGCGCTTTGCTCTATCTTAAGGGTGAGACGCAGTTAATGCAGTCGCAGCAGTCACAGATGATTGCCGGTAATATTCCGGAAGCTGACCATAAAGCAGTAATAGTGCCTGAAGAAGAGGAATCCTTTGGTTACTGCACCGAGTTTCTGCTGAACGGGGAAAACCTTGACCCTAATGAGATAAGGGTAAAGCTGGCCGAGAAAGGTAACTCGCTGATTGTGGTTGGTGATACCTCCACCATCAGAGTTCACGTCCATGCCATGGATCCGGATAGTGTTCTCAGCTATGCCGGCTCACTGGGCACCTTGCAGAACGTAAGCGTCCGTGATATGGACGAGCAACATGAAGACTTCGTGGCGATGCAAAGGGAGAGAAAGCCGGCATCTGATATGGCGGTTGTTGCCGTTGTCAATGGAGATGGGCTGGTTCATCTCTTTATTGAGCTTGGTGTATCCGCAGTTGTTCCCGGCGGGCAGACGATGAATCCCAGCACCAGGGAAATACTGCGGTCGGTAGAATCAGTGGCAGCGGATAAAGTAATCATTCTACCGAACAATAAAAACATAGTGCTCACTGCCCGGCAGGTTGAGTCCCTGACCCGGAAAAGCATTGAGGTGATACCCACCGAGACAATACCACAGGGGATAGCCGCGCTTATCGCCTATGATCCTGAAGACAATTTTACTACCAATGCCAAACTCATGGCGCAGGCTAAAGAAACGGTGAAAACAATTGAAATCACCCGTGCCAGCCGGGCTACCCGCTTGAATGGTCTGGCTATCAAGAAAAAGCAGGTTATCGGTCTCTTAGATGGCGAATTGCTGGCCGCCGGCGATAATGCCAGCGATGTTATCCATGACCTGATGAACAGGATTGATTTAGGCCGGGCTGATGTAATCACCATCTACTATGGTGATGATGCCGGGCTAACCGAGGCCGAGCAGGTGAGTGCCGCCATTTGCCAGCAATATCCTGCGCTTGAGGTTGAGGTAATCAGCGGCGGCCAGCCTTATTATGATTATATCATTTCTGTAGAATAGCAGTTAACTTTCCTGAGATTTGACTGCTGCGGCAACTACGTTCATGCTGAAATTCTATGTTATCATATAGTATTATAATCATTAAATTATGGAATAGGGCAGGTCTGTGAAAAGGGGATAACTGATGCCGGAAGAAAATGTAGTTGAGACTGATGTTCTGGTTCTTGGCGGGGGCATTGCCGGTTGTTTCGCCGCAATAAAGGCTAAAGAGCAGGGAGTTAACGTAACCCTTGTCGATAAGGGTTACGCGGGTAAATCAGGCCAGACTCCCTACGCTACGGGATACATGGTTTTCAATCCTGAGTGGGGTGATAACCTGGATATCTGGATGAATTACATTAATAAAGCCGGAGAGTATGTTAATAACCGGGAATGGGCTGAAATTACATTAAGGGAGTCATATGCCCGGTATCAGGATCTGGTTTCGTGGGGGATTAAATTTCAAAAGGGTGAAGATGGTAAGCCTCTGAGAAGCACCATGTTTCGGGGAGTCACCGGAGCAGTCCACCTGGTGGATAAAGATTTTGCACAGGTGATGAGAAAGCAGGCCGTTAAGTGTGGTGTCAAGGTCATGGATAGAATTATGGCTGCCGAGCTGTTGAGGCAGGACGAGAGGGTTGTTGGTGCCATCGGCATATCATTTGAGTGCTACAGTTTATTTATCTTTAAAGCAAAGGCAACCGTGGTTTGTGTGGGGGGGTGCGGTTTCAAACCGGCGGGATACCCCCCGCTTTCACAATTGACTGCTGATGGGGAGGCGATGGCTTACCGAGCTGGTGCGGAGATTTTAGGTAAAGAATTTGTCGATACTCATTTCACCAGAGTTGATGATCCTGGAATAATCGGTCGTAGAGTACCCCCGGCTGGTCGTGGAGCACTTACACCTGGCCCTGAAGGGCCCTTTGGCAAACTGATAAACGCGGAAGGAAATAAGATACCGGACCGTCCTCCGGGCGTTTCTACCTACCCATTTACCTATCTAGCACTGGAGTTTGAAACCCACGCTGGGCGGGCACCGATATTCTCCTGCTCTGATTCTGCGGGTAAAGCCACGATGGTAGGAGGTGCTGCCCTCGGAATGTCAGTTCGGAAAGCAGAAGGTATTTGGACTGTAAACACAAAATGTGCTTCCAGCATTCCCGGGCTTTATGCGGCGGGTGACGCTTTGGGTAACATGCAAAACGGTGCTGTTTACTCCACCGGCGGGTCAGCTCTTGCCGGTTCTGCTGTTACCGGTACCAGGGCTGGAGTGGCTGCTGCTGAGTACGCTTTGCAAACGGAAAAGCCATTGATTGACGAGAAAGAAGTATCAAGGGCAAAAGAATATGTATGCTTGCCTGTGGAGCGCAAGGGTGGCTTCAGCCCGAGGTGGGTAACGCAGGTACTTCAGAACACTATGATGCCGTATTTTATCCTACACGTTAAACACGGGGAGCGGATGCAGGCAGCATTAACTATTATTGAGTTCCTGAGAGATCAACTTGCTCCTAAGCTGTTTGCCCGCGACCCTCATGAACTGCGTCTGGTCCATGAAACGAAAAATATGATTCTCAATGCGGAAATGAGGCTGCGGTCAGCAATTTTCAGGACAGAGAGCCGGGGTAACCATTACCGTGAAGACTATCCCCGGAGGGATGACACTAACTGGCTGGCATGGGTGACACTGAAGGAAGAGAACGGAGAGATGAAAACCATAAAGAAACCGATTCCAGAAGAATGGTGGCCAGACCTGTCTGAGCCTTATGAAGAGAGGTATCCTTTTCGCTTTCCTGGAGAGTAAGTGTTACCGCCGGTTAAGCGGCGGGGCGGGGAAGTGAACCAGAGTTGATTTCCTGCAGATATTCCATATCGATAGCTATAAATGCATCCAGAATTGCCAGAAAACCCCGGTAGAAATCTGTTGAGGCGTATTTTTCCGCCTGTGCACAAAATTCTCCCACCCAGCTCCCAAGGTGTTCCCGAAGGAATCTTTCTTCAATAGCTAGCGTTGCGGTACCGTTGGCACCGGATAGCCATTGCTCTGACTCACGGTGGCATAATTGGTGCATAAAATCAAGTTCAACGCAAAGGTAATCCGGTGGTTCAGTAACGGCTTCATCAGGCAACAGACCAGCTTCCCGGTAGAAATTCTTTAATTGTAAGACTGACGCCCCGGTGTACTTGTCGTTCTGGTACAGCCCTTCATAGGGCGGCTTTAAATTTCGGTCACCCGGGGCTCTTAGCAGTCTGGTCCTGTCCACGGATAGTTCATTCAGCAGTGCTTCGCTGGACTTAGATTCCATGCCGGCAATGTATGACTTTACATAATCAATACCTGATTTTAGTCCGGGGTTCTCCATTTGAGAGCAGGTGTCCAGCAATTCTTGAAGGTCACTACTTTTTATTCGGCCAAGCAAGGACTCGTCGGGCAGCTGACCGAAAACACAGGTCAATAAATTGTACAAATTCGTCCGCCCGCGCGCTACTTCAGCCATAGCGGCGGCGTCTTGCTTGCCCGTTTTGTTCTCAGCTTCCATTTTAGCCTCAGCGTACGGTAATCCTTACCCCGGCTCTTATCACGCTATACCTCAGCAACAGACCGCCAATCAGGACGAAAGCGCCGATAATACCAACCATGGTGTAGAGGGTAGGGGCATTATATACGAACAGACTGGAGATTACCATGGCCAGGGGTATTAACAGTCCCAGTATGACTACTCCCCCGATGAACACGGGGTTTTTCAGAAGACGGATGGATGCCGAAGCGGTTACTCCAGACTGGCGAACTACCTCAATGTAAGCGCCCAGTGTGATAATTAGCAGGATAAGGAAGACCAGGTCACCGATTCCAAGCAGGTGAAAACCAGCTACGCCCAGAGATGCCGGCATAGAGAGGGCGATTATGTCCAGGACAGCTATTCCCGTATCCAGGCCGGATAGAAAGAAGAGTAGTGGCAGGGTAGGGGTATTCCAGAACGGGATGCTCTCGATGACGCCGAAAAGAAATCCAGGATAGACGACTACCAAAACGGAAAGTATCGCGGCGACTATGCCGATGCCTAGCCCCAGACCTGAGGTCTGGCTCCAGGGCAACCACTGGAAGGCTCCGTATGCAGGTAAGGCATATAACAGACCAACGATAATGAAAGCTGCCAGAAACCAGGAGCCCCGCGTCATCCAGGATGCCAGTACCGTTGATGGCGTGGTAAACAGCCGGTAAGCCCGGCTGATTGAACCGAGGTCAAACAGCAGGCAGAAGGTACCGATGAGTACCAGCAGCGGACCAATCAGCGCACCTATCCTGGCTACCTCCTGGTACATGCCCGTAGCGTTTAAGATGAAGCTAAACAGGAAAGTCCCCCCACCAACACCGGCCAGAAATACATAGACTGCTATTATCCAGCCCCAGCTTTGCTGCCTTTCTATGTTAGCCATAATCTATCTCCTTTAACCGTTAATGTAGTACACGGAAGGGTTCGTGCCCAGTTCTTCTTTGAGCCTGGTCCCGCCATGAGCTGCGATGAGCTGCGAGACCTCACTCTCCGGATCATCCAGGTCACCGAAATACCTTGCCTGTGCGGGGCATGTTTCCACGCATGCCGGCAATTTCCCCTCCGCCAGCCGGTCAGCGCAAAAGTCGCATTTTACCACTGTTCCCTTTTCAAAGTCCTCATGTTTTAGCATCTCATAAGGTGTGGGGTTATGCCCTTCAAAATAGCCGTTTATTGCACTTAAAAATTGACGGTTTTCATAGGGGCATGCCAGTACGCAGTATCTACAGCCCATGCACTTATCATCATCGATAAGCACCAGGCCGTCTTCACGCTGGTAGGTAGCACCGGTCGGGCAGACTTTCAGACACGGAGGATCCTGGCAGTGCATGCAGGGTATCGGCAGGAATTTCATCCTAGCCGAAGGGTATTTACCGATTTCATATTTCTCAACCCTGTGGTAGTGGATGCCAGCCGGTGTGCCATGTTCAGCTCGGCAGGCAACAGTGCAGCTATTACAGCCGATACATCTTTGGAGGTCGATGACCATCCCATATCTCATTTCTTTTCCTCCTTCTTGTACACCTTTATGCGTGGGGAGCACTCCATTCCAGCGCTAACAGCATCCAGGCTCTTATCGTTCAGAGGGAGCAGTGCGTTCCAGTGCGGCCCTCTTCTTATTATCGGGTTGGATTGTAATGTGCCCAGACCCCGGCAACCGGGTATGCCTACGGCGTCAGGGTGTAACAGTTCCGTCACCCGCAGATTACCTTCAGTCTTGCCGTAGCGTGACTCAACGACGACGGTATCTCCGTCTTTGAGGTTTTTCCTCCTGGCCGTGGCTGAGTTCATGTAGATACCGCTTTCAAAGGGGTCATCGTCAGAAATTTCGGTCAGCCAGGGATTGCCCAATACATTACTGGAATCGCTTGAGAAGTAGGGCGTTCTCCAGTTGATTACCCACAGGTCATATTCTTCAGGGGCGCGGAATTCCGAGTTTTCCACCCAGTGGGGTATCGGGCGGTAGAGGTCAAAGATATAGTCCATATCGTCAATGCCGGGGAAGGAGATATTGTGTTTCTCCAGGTTAGCGCGCAATTCATCTCCCGTTTGTTTCAGGCGCTGGAGATAAAACGGGTGTCTGGTCTTATTTCCGGGGAAATAATAGTAGGTGTAATATTCTTTCTCCGGTCTCCAGTGGGTAAAAGTTCCCACTTCTCTTAGTTCATCAATGCCGCGGCCGTCGCCGCGTTTCCAGCTCTTGAGCTGCCGGTCGGATATTTCTTC
>CAYOKF010000049.1:0-9649 GCA_964404475.1 uncultured Dehalococcoidaceae bacterium
CATCTTACTCCTTGCTTCAATTGCCTTTGCCCTGGGGCGCGGCAGCTACGAATAATCAGCCCGGATAACCACACCGTATTAAAAGGACTCAAGATTGCACACCAACGGCCATAATGTTACCAGCATGCTGCGATTGCATGTTCGCCCTAATGCTGCCAGGAGTGAAGTGACTGGCCTGGTCAACGGCGTCCTTCAGGTAAAGATAGCAGCGCCACCCGTCAAAGGTAAAGCTAACCAGGAATTGCTCGCCTTACTTAGCCGGGTATTGGATGTCAGCAAAAATTCAGTGAGTATAACCAGAGGCCATACCAGCCGCAATAAGGTAATTACCATAGACAATCTGCATCAAGACGAGGTTATGCAGCGGATAACGCCCAAATTACCACCCGCTGCCTAATTTTTTTCCGTAAAGCCTATTGACATTCTGCCAACAATGCTTTAAGCTTCATTAGCAAATGGGCCTAATAATAAAGGGAGGTTGAACAGATGGAAGCCTATTGTGTAAAGTGCCGCACCAAGAGGGAAATGAAGGATGCCAAAAGTATAACTATGAAGAATGGCAAGCCGGCAACTCAAGGTGTATGTCCTGTATGTTCCACCAAGATGTTCAGAATCGGCAAGAGTTAAGAAAAACGATTCCTCGATAACCGCAATCCCAAAAAGACCGGGTATTTACGCGTGAGAAATATCCGGTCTTTTTGCTGTGGCAAGAGCGACCCGGCCGGAGCAATCTGGGACACGGTGGTATGGCATGCCCAGAGAGAAAAAATTTGAGATTATAGAACACACGGCTGACGTTGGCCTGGTAGCTTATGGCAGTAGCCTCCCTGAAGCATTTGCCAATGCCGCCTATGGCATGTTTTCTATCATTGCCGGTCTGAAGACAGTAAGGTGCGAAGAGTCATGCCATTTGGAGATTAGCGAGGATGACCCTGAGGCATTACTTTTCGAGTGGCTCAACCAGCTGATCTACCTTTTTGATGTGGATTCATTTATCTTTAAGAGATTCGATATCATAGATTTCAGGGGGAATCAACTAAAGGCAATATGCCACGGTGAGAAATATGATCCGTCCCGTCATCACCTGAAGACCGGTGTCAAGTCTGCCACCTATCATATGCTTAAGGTGGATGATAAGAAGAACCAGATACAGGTTATCTTTGATATCTAGGGAGAGAGGATATGGCGAGATGGTAAGGGCACCTGGGGAAAATAGATGATTACCGCGGACAGATACCACAGACTCTTAAGGCAGGCGCAGTACGGCTAACTATGCCGGGCTAACCACCGGGTAAGAGATTCCTTCTGTCCGGTCAAAGATTAATCTGCTTCCCTTCCGGGAAACAGTATCTTTGCCACCTCTTTCAGCCGCTCCAAACCCTTGAGTTCATAGGGGAACATCGGCAGCTCAATTATGTCCAGTTCAGCACATTTATCGTGGATGACCTCAAGGTAGCGCTGCTGCTGCCTGGACTTGGCCAGTAGAAAATCAGAGCCTCCGTCCTTAAGCACATTGTTTATTATCAATTGCTCTACTTTGATTCCATATCTGTCTAACTCCCGGAAGGTACCCGCCAGCTGTGCCACTGCCAGAGCTTCCGGTATAGTAACCATAATGAAATTCACTTCATTACGCAGAAAATCCATATTATCGGCAGATAATTTCTCCCAGCGCCGTATGATATCCAGCACCGGCTCCCGGCTTCTATTGCCCAGTTTCAGCCTGGAATAGATGCGCGGTGCCATCCGCAAATGATTTTCCAGTAGAGCTGGTGTCTGCAATAGAGCCAGAGTCTGCCCTAACGGAGCGGTGTCCCAGACAATATGGTGATAGCTCCGCTTCCGGCTCAACTCACGAATATAATCAACCATAAATTCATCGCTCAGTCCCGGCAGCACCGAGGTCATGAATTCCACAAACTCTTCATAGTTAATATCCACCAGAGCGTTAAAAACCTCATACACCTCCCGCCCGAATTTCCTGTCCCACATCTCCCTGACCTCAGCCGCACCGAGTTCATTTATGTAAAGTTTCCCCTGCACCCGGGCTGGCTTTTGCCAACCGTCAACATCAAAGATGTGAGAGAGTGACGGCGTAGCATCCGTGGAGATATTCAGGGTCTCCCCGGAAGCGGCATAATGAAGCGCCGTCGCCGCTGCGCAGGTTGTCTTACCCACACCACCCTTCCCGGAAAACATATTGATGCGGCTATTATCAGCCAGCCCATGCTTCGTAATAATCATCCTTCTTTCCATTCTACCACATCATCTCAGTCACCGCCCGAAGACGGCTCAAACCAACTGGGTATGACCAAGTGGGATGTTAAACAGTGGCTCTATGACAATACCTTCTGGACAAAGGATGAGTATGAGTGGCGAGCCTGGCGGGATAGGCCTACACCCCCCGAGATTGCAGCGCTCCATGGAGATGCGCTAATACGGGTCATTGGCAGCCCTTATAGTTACAGAGCTGAAATGAGAGAAGTAGAAGACCATCCCAATGACATTACCATTGCAGTGGCAGGAGGGGATAGTTCGAATACTTGGTTGTGTAAAGGGAACGAAAGCGTATACCATAGATGGATAGAACAAGTGGATGTGTGGCGGTAGAATGGATTTAAAGGACACCAAAGTCAGGTAAAATAGAAAGACGGAGGTGTCACAATGAAGGGGGTTCCGCAAGGAAGGTACACGAAGGAGTTTCGGGAGGAAGCGGTGAAACTGTTAACAGAAGAGAAGGTATAGTCATCTGTGGGAATCTAGACTTAATCTGACATTTCGGGCAAATTAAATACGAATAGAGAAAGGAAATGTCAGATGACCACAGAAGAAAAGCTTATCAAGAACAAGCTCGGGCTAATCAAATTAGCCAACATGCTGGGTAATGTATCACAGGCCTGTAAAGTGATGGGGTATTCCCGCGACAGCTTCTACCGGTTCAAAGAGCTTTGCGACCAGGGTGGGGATGTAGTCTACAGCACATTCCAGCCCGCAAGTACTACAGCTCAGGTATCTGGCATTGGATTGTCTGATAACCCACCATGGGCATAGTCAAGTCAGAGGTTGCCATTTTTTCTTCCTTTGCTGGTCTGCTCATCAAGGTTACCTCAATGACCTCATAGGACTGAAATCTGAAGGTTTTTTGCACCACCTTAATGATAATTGCATTTGGGAACTTACCCATGGGTGTCTCCCTCGTTGCTCCTGGGAGTATCCAGCAGGCTTGGTTTTCTCTCCCCCAACAGCGCCATTAGGTGGGGCTTACCATGAAATACCTGTGCCAGTGCCTTATTCTTATCCTTTAATGAATTATAATTTGTGTTATTATAGATAGTAAAGCTGATGAGACAGCTAATTGACACACACGCCCACCTGGAAGAAATAGCTGACCTTGAACCAGCCCTGGCTGATGCCAGAGCGGCTGATATAACTGCTGTTATCGCCGTTGGCTCTGACATTGAGTCCAATCAGCAAGTCCTGAAAATTACCCGGCTTCATGAGGGTTTCATCTATCCGGCGCTGGGTTTACACCCATCACGAATAGAAAGCACCGAGATAGACCGTTGTTTAGAGCTGATTGAAGCTAACATTGACCAGGCGATAGCCATTGGAGAAGTGGGGCTGGACTACCATAAGCGGGTCAGGACAACAGCCAGCAAGGAGCTGCAAAAAAGCGTCCTCGGAGAGCTGTTAAAGATAGCCAGGGCACATGGTAAGCCAGCCATCATCCATTCCAGATACGCCTGGCGTGACGCTCTCACCTTAGTCGAACAGGCTCAAATCGACAAGGCAGTCTTTCACTGGTACACCGGGACATCGAGTGTATTGAGAGACATACTCAGTCAGGGTTACTTCCTCTCGGCAACACCCGCTGCTGAGTACCATGAAGAGCACCGCAGAGCCATCAAGGAAGCCCCCCTGGACAGGCTACTGCTGGAAACAGACTCGCCGGTTACCTACGGCCGGGGGCGGGAATTTGAGTACGAAGCCAGACCGGCTGATGTTCATAAATCCTTAAGGTGCGTAGCCCGGCTCAAGGCCCTGAGTGAAGCCAAGATTGCGGAAATAACCACAGCCAATGCCGTCAGGTTCTTTAATTTGTAAAATTATGACCTTTCCGGGCAAGATTTAACAACAAACTATTGACCTGAGCCTGTCAATATGCTATCTTAAGCTGAACGCTTATTAGTGAGGAGGTGAAAATGCAAGCGTACTGTGTCAAGTGCCGGAAAAAAGTAGACGTAAAGAACGCAAAATCGATTACTATGAAGAACGGCCGCCCGGCAACGCAGGGTGAATGCCCATCATGTGGTACCAAGGTATTCCGCATCGGCAAGGCCTAGATACATAAACCTAAAAGAGGGCCATCTGAGATGGCCCTCTTTTGTCTGCTTAAGTTTCTCTTTCAGTTATACCAGGGAAGAGAAAGCTCCATAAGACGACTCAGTAACCTTAAACTAACTTGACAAATGGCTCATAACCCTTTTATAGTGTGACATAGCTTTTGAGATGGCGAGGTGATTCTTATCAGCAGGAATATATCTAGATTTTTCTCGGAACAGTACACATCCTTAACTCCACCCTGCCCGCCTAATCCACTATGTGTTCCCCCCTGACCCCCACCAGAATCAAGGTTATACCCCTTGCCCCCAGTGAAGTTCAAGAAGCCTGGCCGTCTTAATTGTTGCTTTTTGCAAGGAGTCAGTCAGTCCATTAGAAGAAGGAGGTACATATCATTGATTGAGAAACGCAAATTAATTGGCAAGATTTCCCTACTGCTATTAGGTGCTTTATTACTGCTGGTACCGCTGTTCGGCTGTACCGCAGAAGAACCGTCACCCGCACCCGCACCGGCACCAGCGCCAACACCCGCGCCGGCACCCGAACCAGCGCCAGCACCCGAACCAGCGCCAGCACCCGAACCAGCGCCAGCACCTAAAGAGGCCGTCCATTTCGCTGAGCTCAGCTGGGACAGCGCACAGGTACATAACCGCATTGCCGCTTTTATCGTTGAGAACGGCTACGGTTATCCCGAGTCAGAGTACACCCCCGGTAGCACCATTCCCCTGTTTGAAGGTCTGGCACGCGGAGATGTCGATGTCAACATGGAATGCTGGGTAGAAAACCAGCAGGAAGCCTATGACCAGCACATTGCCGCCGGTGACGTGGTTGACCTGGGTGATAACTTCTGGGACAACTGGCAGGGCTGGCTGGTACCAACCTACATGATTGAAAATGGTGACCTTCCGGAAGGATTATCAGTTAGTGACATGCCGGACTACTGGGAGCTGTTCAAAGACCCTGAAGACCAAACCAAGGGAGTTTTTTACTCCTGCATCCCGGGCTGGGAGTGCGAAAAAAATCAACGAGGAGAAATTTGGGGTATACGGCCTGAACGATACCTATAACATTTTCCTCCCCGGCTCGGATGCTGCCCTGAACGCCTCGATGGCTTCTGCCTACGCGAAAAATGAGTCGTGGTTTGGCTACTACTGGGCGCCAACCTGGGTACTGGGCAAATTTGATATGACCCCGATTGAGGAACCGGCTTTCGATGAGGCGGTATGGGAGACCAACCATGGCTGCGCCTATCCCGCGGTTCAAGTCAATGTCGTGGTGAGTAGCGAGTTCCATGAGAGAGAACCGGAACTGGTTGAATTCTTTACCAAGTATTCCACCACCACTGCCCAGAACAATGCGGCGTTAGCCTATATGCAGTCAAACGAGGCATCTACCGAGGAGGCAGCCATTTATTTCCTTAAAAACTACGAGGATGTCTGGACAGAATGGGTGCCGGCCGATGTTGTGGGCAAGGTCAAGGCAGCCCTGCCCTAGCTACTGAAATAGGAAGATGAAACAGGATGCAGGCTTCACTATTGACGGTGAAGCCTGCATCAGCGGGCTGAAGGAGGTGGTAGCAATGACTCAAATCCGGAAGCCACACAACAAGTTTGTTCTCCTTGCTCTTGGCATCTTGCTCATCCTGCTACCGCTTGCTGCTTGTGAATCAGCCCCGCTTACAAAAGAACCGGTCAGATTCACCGACGGAAGCTGGGACAGCATTCAAATACACAATCGCATCGCTGCCTTCATTATTGAGAGCGGCTATGGCTATCCAACAAATCTCATTCCCTCGGAGACAATCACGGGAGCTACCGGGCTGGTTCGGGGGGATATTGATGTTAATATGGAGCTCTGGGTGGAAAGCATGGCAGAAGCCTACCAGAAAGGTATCGCCTCCGGAGAGGCTGTTGACCTGGGCACCAATTTCCCGGACAGCTGGCAGGGCTGGCTGGTGCCCGCCTATATGATTGATAATGGCGACCTGCCACAAGGGATAGACGTGTTTGATATGCCTGAATACCGGGAATTATTTATCGACCCGGAAGACCAGACCAGGGGGCGTTTTTACTCATGTGTACCGGGCTGGGAATGTGAAAAAAGTAACGAAAGAAAGATCGTTACCTATGGATTGGACAAATACTACAAAGTCTTTCACCCCGGCTCTGAAGCAGCCCTGAACGCTTCCAGTGCTGGCGCGTACCAGCGGGGTGAGCCGTGGTTCGGCTATTACTGGGAGCCTACCTGGATTCTAGGTATGTATGATATGACACCAATTGAGGAACCGCCCTACGACAAAGAGATATGGGAAGCCACCCGTGGCTGTGCCTATCCTCCCGGTAAGGTTGATATCGTGGTTAACTCAAGCCTTCTGGAGAGAGCGCCTGATGTAGTGGCATTTCTCCGCAACTATGAAACTACAACGGCACAAAACAATAAAGCCCTGGCCTATATGCAGTCACAAGAGGCATCTACCGACGAAGCAGCCATCTATTTCCTGAAAGAATTCGAGGATGTCTGGACAAAATGGGTACCGGCCGATGTTGCCGGCAAGGTCAAGGCAGCCTTGCCCTAGCTAGTAATCTGAAGTAAGGGAGATAATAACTTTGAAGAATAACCCGGCCTTGCCAAACGGAGAGGTTTGCATCGAAGCCAGTGGATTGTGGAAGATTTTCGGTAATAATCCGGAGCAGATTCTTAACTCAGAAATGCGATCCGAATCCAGAGACACGATACGGGAACAGACAGGTTGCATGGTAGCAATCAGGGATGTTTCCTTCACCGTTAACCGCGGGGAGCTCTTTGTTATCATGGGCCTATCCGGTAGCGGTAAATCAACATTAATTCGCTGTATTCTCCGCCTGATTGAACCCACCGCCGGTAAAATATTCATTGATGGAGAAGATATTTGCAGCTATAACGGGAAGCAACTCATGGATTTACGCCGCCATACTACCGGCATGATTTTCCAGCACTTCGGCCTTTTCCCGCACCACAACGTAATTGACAACGTATCTTATGGCCTGAAGGTGAGGGGAGTTGCCAAAGAGGAGCGCTACTCACGAGCCGAGGAAGTCATTGCCAAAGTGGGACTTAAAGGATGGGAAAACCAGCTTCCCGGTGCCCTCAGCGGCGGCATGCAGCAGAGGGTAGGTATCGCCCGGGCTCTGGCTAATGACCCGGAGATACTGCTTATGGACGAGCCTTTCAGCGGGCTGGATCCGCTGATACGAAGGCAGATGCAGGATGAACTCCTGGATATACAGTCGGAAGTCCAAAAAACAATCCTTTTCGTAACCCATGACCTTGACGAAGCGCTGAAGCTGGGAATCCACATTGCCATTATGAAAGACGGAGAGATTATCCAGACCGGCACACCGGAGGAAGTGATAATCTCCCCCAGCGACGCTTATGTACGCGAGTTCGTGCAGGACGCTTCACCCGCCAAGGTAGTGACGGCTAGCACCATTATGGAACAACCCGGTACCCTGCTTTACGAATGGCAGGGACCCAAAGCAGCCATGCACTTGCTCAGAACCAAAGGGGTGGATGAAGTCTTCGTAGTAAGCCGAACCCATAAGCTACTGGGGCTTTTAACCCTGGACCGCTTGATAGAGCTATTCCGCAACAAGGGAAAATACATCAAGGAGGCGCTGGAACCTGACCTTCTTACCTGCACCGCGGATACGGTATTGGAGGATCTATTCCCGCTGGCTGCTTCCACGCTTCACCCCATCGCAGTTGTTGATGAGAATGACAAATTCCTGGGAGAGATACTTACCAGCACCATACTGGTCAGCATGATCCAGGAAAGAGAAACCGGGTCTGAAGAACCGGAGACGGGGAACAAAGATGATGGCGAGATAGAAGGAGAGGAGACAAAGACTGATGCCTGAATTTTTACTTGAATTCCCTGAGATTGTCCAGATTCCGCTGGCACAGTGGATTGATGCCATTATGAGCTGGATCCTGACCAACTGGGCTCCCTTTTTTGACGCCGTCGGCAGCGCCATCCTGTACGTGCTTCTCTATATAGAAAAATTCCTCCTCTGGGTACCCTGGCTGGTTACCATCGTGGTGGTGGGTATCATTGCCTGGCTTGTCATGCGCCTGTGGTGGGCAGGACTGATTATGGCTGCGTTCCTGGCCCTAATTGGTTCCTTCGGTTACTGGGACCTGGCGATGATGACCCTGGCAATCATTTTTGCCGCAGTCATTATTTCCCTCGTAATAGGTATTCCCGCCGGTATCATCATGGCCCGCAGTAACGTTGTCGAGTCTTTCCTCAGACCGGCGCTTGACGCCATGCAGACCATGCCCAGCTTCGTCTACCTGATTCCAGCCCTGATGCTCTTCGGTCTGGGCAAAGTTCCGGCAGTATTTGCCACCATTATCTATGCCGTACCGCCGGTCATTCGTTTGACCAACGTGGGCATCCGGCAGGTGCCGCAGAGCGTGATTGAAGCAGCCAGGGCCTTCGGCTCAAGCGGACGGCAGATATTGTTCGATGTCCAGTTACCCCTGGCTATCCCGGCGATAATGGTTGGTATCAACCAGACAACAATGATGGCACTGGCCATGGTGGTCATCGCCTCCATGATTGGCGCCAGAGGCCTGGGACTGGAAGTGCTGCTGTCCATCAATCGTATTGAGGTAGGACGCGGCTTTGAAGCCGGTGTCAGCATCGTGCTGCTGGCAATCATTATCGACCGTATAACCCATGCCCTGGCCGCCCGGCAGGAATATAATGTAACAACCTGATATTTCATTATCAGCAAGCCTGCCCGACCAAACCGGGGTAAGCACGCACTCGCCGCTTCATCAAGGTGTGTTTGCCTCGGTTTTATACGTAGCTGATCATCAAATTCTTGCTTTATCTGGCAATTCATCTACCTGATATGATAATATCTTCCTCAGGAGTGTGTGATATGGCCAACGGATATGAAATCAATGATCTAGCCAAGGGAGAATCCTGGCGCATGTTCCGGATAATGGGAGAGCTGGTAGAAGGCTTTGACAAACTGGCTGATATCGAGCCGGCAGTAACCATCTACGGTTCAGCCCGCCTTAAAACAGACGATGAACTCTACACCAATACCGAGGAAATTGCCCGCCGGCTGGGCAAACTGGGCTTCTCCGTTATTACCGGCGGCGGACCGGGCGTTATGGAGGCAGCTAACAAGGGAGCCCTGTCTGCCGGGGTGAAATCAGTCGGGCTGCACATTGACCTACCTGAAGAACAGTCATGTAATGCTTACGCCAACAGGATAATAAGATTCAATCACTTCTTCATCCGTAAAGTGATGCT
>CAYOKF010000050.1:0-9647 GCA_964404475.1 uncultured Dehalococcoidaceae bacterium
CCTGTCCCCCCACAACCCCCAGCCCCATCAGTCCGATGCCGATACTCTGTCTTTTCATTCTAGTTGCCCCCGTTTACTTCAAGTCCCTCTGCGCCTGGGCCACTGCCCAGGCTATTTTCTCGCTACTCAGCGCTCTATCATTTATCAGGTTTTCCGGGTCATTCCATAAAGAATTGACCCACTCCTGGAAAGCCCGGCTCTTGAGCACATCCCGGTCATCCTCCTCAATCTGCCTGTTTTCTCTGCCGAATACTTTTATCAACCAGTGGCCACCCTCGGTCGTCGTGGTATCATCGCGAATCGGCCCGCTCAGCGTATTTAGTTCGATTCCGTTATCAAAGACATATTCGTCAAGAACGGTAGTTGTCGACCCCCGGCTCACCATGCCTAAATCACCCTCGTTGGTCTCCGCGGCATACCACAGGGAGTTCTCTTTAGCCACGGTGGCAAAATCCTCCCCCGCTTCAAGGCGGGCTTTTATCCCGGCTGCCTCATCTTCACTGCCCAGTAAGATGGCGTAGACGTGGGCGCTATCCGTGCCCTCTTCACGTTCCGTGACTTTAATCAGCCAGTAGCCCACGCTCTTGCTTACTTCTTCATCATAGAGCGGCTCACTTAGCTTGCCGACTTCTCCGTTAAAAGCGTAATCAACCGGTACCTCAGTATAGAACAGCTCTTTCAGGATGCTCTCCGGGTGCCAGCCAAGGTCACCCTCGCTATTTTTGGTGAAGGATTCCAGGGATAGCTCTCCCGCCAGCTCAGCGAAGCTCTCACCATTTCCCAGCCTGTCTCTCACCTCAAGTGCCTGGCTCTCGCTCTCCAGCAACATAGCCATGATATGTGCCTGCTCGGCAGTAACCGGTACCTCAGAATCAAAATGCTCACCCAGCAATTTGTTGACGAGTATACTGTAGCTGATAACATCGCTGCTGATGTTACTATCGGGAAGGTCGGAACCCTCCAGCTTTTCTTTGATTTCATCATCGCTGACACTCATCCCCAATTCCAGGGCTGCCTGCCGGACCAGCTCTCTCTCTTCAATGTCATCAATGGCGTCCTCGGCGATATAGCTTACATACTCCGCTGATTGAGTGCTGCCATAAAACTTTAGCGTATCTATGTAATACTTCATGTCAAACCTGGTGTCATTAACCTGTATGACCGTTTCGTGTAGCGGTTGGAACTGGGTGAGGAACCACCCTACGAGGATGAGAATCAGGGCAACGGCAATAATGGTAACACCGGTTATGAAGGTGATACGTTGTCTTCTTTGCTGCTGCTGCCATTTGGAGATTTGCCGCTTGGTGAGCTCGCGCGGTTGTTTCCTGGTATTTCCCTTTTTAGCCAAGATGTAACACCTTCTTAAGTAAAATTTGCTGACTGCCTTATCTTAATGCATTAACCCGCCTCTTTTCAAATGAGGTAAGGGTTACCTTGGGTTCTGCCGCCCTTTAATGGCCGTTCATTGTTTTTTGGCTTCGCTGTCCTTGCTCGACTTACCCTTGGCCAATAGCGGAATCAGGAAAATGACGCAGGCAATCAGAAAGATGATGCTGCCGGCAAGCCCCAGTAAGTCGCCGGTTAGCACATTTGAGGCAATAAAAAAGCCGGCGCAAACCAGGAAAAGGAGCCAGCCCCAGAGGTGAAACTTCGCTTCCCGGCCTTTGTTGTTGTTCGACATAATCTTCATTGAATTTGTAGAAATACGCCAGTAATAAAGTATAGCAGTTTGGCTGGCGGCAGGCAATGTAGCCGCGGGCACTTCCTCGCCGCGGCCAACGACTCATCTCCGGTTAGACGGGGTCTTTTTCAGGTAAGGGTTGTCGCCTAGTCACAGTAAGTGCAAGCACCGTTGACCTCTTCTGACTGCTACCCTAGTATACATTATAAGCAAATAATTAGGAACGTGATAAATCTGTAAAATGTAGTACATTCTATATTGACAGATGACTTATTTACAGGTAAAATTTATGCCATATGTCCAACTTTATACTGAGGTGAGCTAATGTCAGCAGTGGTTAGATTAAGCGGAATTCCCGGGGAAGAACAGGCTGGCAGCCAGCCGCCTGAGGCTGCTTTCCCTTTGCCCAACGGCGTGGTCTACAGTAAGCGGGAGGACTTCTGCCCGTTTGCCACGCCCTCTCTGGAGGCTTATGCGCCGGTCATCGGCGATGAGAAAATGGAGAGGTTACTGCGGGCAGCCGGGCGGTTGAAAGGGCTCAAGCTGGAGGAGATAAACGCCACGGCTCAGGGCGGGGGTGTTGCCGAGATACTTTTCAGTCTTGTCCCCTTTCTGAACATGCTGGGTATCCAGGCAGAATGGAAGGTTATCAACGGTAGCCCGGAATTCTATGAATGCACCAAGGGTATGCATAACTTATTGCAGGGGATGAAGGGCACCTTCACCGCAGAGATGGAGCAGGCTTATTGTGCGACTCTTGGTGAGTGTTCCCGGTCCAATCTTATCAATGGTTCGGATGTGGTGAATATCCATGATCCGCAGCCTCTGGGTCTGGCCAGCCATCTGAAAAAACCGGGGCAAACCTGGCTCTGGCGTTGCCACATTGATATTGAAGACCTGTATCTGGGAGACAACCCGCGGCTGTGGGATTTCCTGACGAAATGGGTTCAGCACTATGACGCGGCGATATTTTCGGCAGCCCATTACATTATTTCGCGCTGGCCCCTGCCTAACTTTGTCATTCCCCCCTCCATTGACCCGCTTTCGGAAAAGAACCGTGAGCTTAGCCAGGAGGAGATAAATAGCGTCCTCGCTAAATACCGGATAGACCCCTCAGTACCCATCATCGCCCAGATAGGCAGGTATGACCCTTGGAAGGGTTTGCACCGCACCATTGCTACTTACCGTCTGGTCAGGAAAGAGGTAGACTGCCAGCTGGTACTGGCCGGCGGGATGGCATCTGATGACCCGGAGGGTGAACGTGTCCTCTCCAGAATTTATGAAGATACCAAAAATGACGAGGGAGTTCATGTGCTCAACCTGTCGCTGGCGAACCGGCTGGAGAACTGGCGGGAGATTAACGCCTTGCAGCGTGCTGCCAGTGTTATCATGCAGCCATCTACGCGGGAGGGCTTCGGTCTGGTAATCACGGAGGCGTTGTGGAAAGGCAAACCGTTAATAGGTTCCAATGTAGGCGCCATACCGCTCCAGTTGCGGGACGGTGATAACGGTTACT
Source organism: uncultured Dehalococcoidaceae bacterium (assembly GCA_964404475.1). Taxonomy (GTDB): domain Bacteria; phylum Chloroflexota; class Dehalococcoidia; order Dehalococcoidales; family RBG-16-60-22; genus CAYOKF01. The sequence goes on from CAYOKF010000050.1 coordinate 3,198, forward strand.
ACTACGAGACACCGGTAAAAACGGCGAAGAAGGTGATCAGGTGGTTGAAAAAGCCCCGACAGGCTGAGATAATGGGTATCAGGGGGAAGGAATATGTTAGGGAGCATTTTCTCTTGCCGGACCGTATTGCTGATTATCTCATGACTATAGATATGGTTATGAACGGGGTTAAGGAAAGACAGATGCCTGCTGATTGTATTATCAGCTTTCATCCTTGGTTCAAGATGAACCGGCGGCGGAGGTATGGTTAAACCCTTTGTCGGTGGGTAAGTGCCATGCGTAGACGAAGTAGAATCGGCATTCTTACCAGCGGTGGTGATTGTGCCGGGCTCAATCCGGCTCTCAAATGGGTGGTCAAAACGGCACTGGATGAGCGGCTGGCCTGGGAGAGAGGCGTCCAGTATGAGGTACTGGGAATACGGGACGGCTTCAAGGGGCTGGTTTCAGTTGACCCTCTATACTCGGATACCGAGGGGCATATCGTACATCTTGATGAGGAGGTAGTCCGCACCTGGGATAGAATCGGCGGGACCTTTCTGGGTACTTCACGGCTGAGCCCCTACGACCCCAAGAATGACCAGTCCAAAAAGGTGATAGATAACATTGCACGGCTTGGTCTGGACTCGCTGATTGTGCTCGGCGGTGACGGCAGCCTGGCTATTGCGTCCCGTCTGTCACAAGACGGGGTGAAGGTCATTGGTATCCCCAAGACGATTGACCGTGACCTTGTGGAAACCGATTATACGCTGGGCTTTGACACAGCTTTAAATGTTATTACGGAAGAGGTTGACAGGCTGAGGACCACCGCTGGCTCTCACAAGAGAATATTCGTGGTGGAAACCATGGGTAGGACTGCCGGCTGGCTGGCGCTGGAAGGCGGAGAGTCATGTGGTGCCTTCATCATCTTAATCCCTGAGTGTGGCTTTTCTATGGGCAGGATAAATGAGCTGGTTATGGAGGGGAAGAGGGCCGGCTCCAGGTATGAGATAATCATTGCCGCGGAGGGTGCCCGGCTGGAAGATGGTACCGAGTTTGTTAAGAGGGAGGGTGTTGACAGCTTCGGTCATAAAGCCCTGGGCGGCATCGGCGATTTCGTCGCTAGAGAGATTCAAAAGGGCACCGGGCTGGAATCACGCAGTGTTGTCCTGAGCCATCTACAGCGTGGCGGCGCTCCCTCTGCCCATGACCGCAGAATGGGGCGGTATTTTGGTATTGCCGCTGTTGACCTGGTGGTGAGGGGAGATTTCGGGAAGATGGTATGTTACAAAGGTGGCCAGGTTACTGCCTGTCCTCTGGAAAGCGTCCTGGGCAGGCTGAATCTGGTAGATGTTGAGACCCGGTACGATGTAGAAAGGTACAATGGCCGGCGTAGCATTATCGGCTGTAATTCAAAGGTGAACTGATGTCTGATAACCAAATTGATACCCTGGTGAAGCAGGCGGTCTTTGGCGCCAGTGGTGATGTCCGGGAGCAGAACCGCCGGCGGATCCGTGAGATTGCCTCAAGCCAGGGCGTTTACCCGGCGAGTATTCAGGGCTTGTACGAGGCTTCCGGCCAGGGTCATTATCACGGCGTTACCGTGCCGGCGATTAATATCCGTGGCATCACCTATCAGGTAGCCAGGGCTGTCTTCCGGGCGGCGCAGCAAGACAGGACGGGTGCCTTCATCTTCGAAATCGCCCGCTCCGAGATAGGCTATACACAGCAACGGCCCGGCGAGTACGTTGCCTGTATACTGGCGGCCGCCGTCAAGGAGGGGTTCCGGGGCCCTGTTTTTATTCAGGGTGACCACTTTCAGGTCAGGCGTTTCCGTTACGGTGATGACCCGGAAAAAGAACTTGGTGAAATCAGGGAGCTGATAAGAGAAGCGATAAGCGCCGGCTTTCTGAACATTGATATTGACGCCTCGACTGTTGCCGAACTGGCCGAGGCTGACCTGGATAAGCAGCAGGAAAAGAACTGCCGGGTTACGGCCGAGATGACCCGGTTCATCCGCAGCCTTGAGCCGGCAGGAGTCACCGTCTCGGTCGGCGGCGAGATTGGCGAGATAGGGAAGACTAACAGCACGGTGGCTGACCTGGAAGCCTTCATGAAGGGATACCTCAGCCATCTGGGCCCGGGTGTTAAGGGAATCTCCAAGATCAGCGTCCAGACCGGAACCGCCCATGGCGGTGTTGTTTTGCCTGACGGCTCGATTGCCGATGTCAAGCTTGATTTTAACACCCTGGAAGAGCTTTCGCGGGCGGCGCGGGAAGAATACGGGCTGGGGGGTGCTGTCCAGCACGGAGCCTCGACTCTCCCCGACGATGCCTTTGATACGTTTCCCAGGGTCGGCACGCTGGAAGTACACCTGGCGACAGGTTTTCAGAACATTATCTATGAAAGCCCGTATTTCCCCGGGGAACTACTTGATGGTATTAACCGGCATCTACTGGCTAATTACGGTCAGGAAAGAAAGACAGGGGAAACCGATGAGCAGTTCCTCTACAAAACCCGTAAAACGGCGTTTGGTGACTTCAAAAAAGAAATGTGGGATATGCCGGAGGAGAATCTCCGCGGGATTGGGGATGAACTTGAGGAGCGCTTTTCCCTGTTCTTTCGGAAACTGAATGTGGTGGACACGGTGGAGCTGGTCAACCGGTATGTGGTTAATTCCTCTCCTTAGTTACGGGTTTACCTGCCAGCAGCTTATTTCTACGTTGGTACCTTTCCATAATCCTGTCCTGATGGCAGCCACCGTTTGACCTTCAGCATCTTTAGCTTGTGCCATGATAGTATAAGGCTTGCTGTCCGCATCCCAGACAGTCCCGACGTCTTCACGTGACGCTTTAATGACACCGTGGCCTTCTACACCCTCTACATCCGGCGGGCCTGATAGCTGGAAGGCTTGACCTTCAGTGTCCCCCGCGCCAATTGTAAAAAAGGGTGACGGGAGGTCCCAGTAAATAGTTATGCCTACGTCTGGATTGCCAATGATATCCGGCTCATCAAAAGTGATATTGCCGCTGGTTGATTCCTCTACATATTCCAGACTCGCCGGGAAATCTATCAATATTTTCTCTATCTTCAGATTGCCGCCGCCATTGTTCTGTATAGAAAGAATAAAGTCGTATATGCCAGATTCGTAATTTATTGACTTGGATATTTTTAGCCAGCCTTCATGAACACCTTCTTCACCAATCTCCACGCCGGCAATCTCGTTGACATCCTCAATAGTGACATTTACTGACGTTCCGTTAATGCCGGTCAGCTCATAAGTATAGGGTAAAGTCTCAACTTGGTCTGCTTTTATTCTCCACAAGGCGTCTTCCACGCCGGCGTCGGCAGCGTAGAGACCGGACAGGTTCCCTTTAACCATATTACCGGTCTTAAGGTGTGTGGTGGCATAGTTAAGGGAGGGCACGATGAGCAAGCTGCCCAGAGCCAGTAGGGCCAGTACCGCTGGCAAGGCTATACCCGCTTCCCCGCTTTTTATCTTGGCCAGCCACTTTATCATTGCGCTTACCTTAATATGAATTAATTCTCCGGCTGATCTCATATTCTCTGGTCAGGCTCTTTTCTCCCGAGCGTGCCTCTACATTCAGTCTCCAGGCATCATCCTGTGAAGACAGGTCAGCAGTATAAATGTTGTCTGCTACCAGTGTCGTTATATTACCCGTGGTCACGCCTTCCTTATCCCGGGTTATTTGTTGTCTCTTGAGTTTCTTCAGCGCGTCCGCAGAGTCCAGCCAGAAGTAGCGAATGTCATGTACATCCCCGTTCTCCCAGTCCTTCCAGGCGATAATGATGAATTCTTCCCCGGTGGTTCCCAGGTCATCAGTGGCGTTAATGGTCTGCGCCATTAGGGCGTCCTGGCTGACCCAGTAGCCGACATTCTGAGCCTGGCGGACTGCTGTCGCCCAGTCGCTGCTCTGCCGGGAAACATCTAATATCTGCACAGTGGTCATACCGACGCCGGTGGCGATGATCGCCGAAATGGCTACAGCCACTGCCAGACTGATAATTGAAAAACCCTTCTCGTCTCGCCTCATCTGTCTGTCTTGTATATCTTGATGGAGAGGATTTCTTCTCCGTTACGTTCGGCAGTAACCGTTACTTCCTGGATGCCGTCATCAGTGGCGTGCACCAGATCGACGGTTGGTGGCGGTACAGTCCATGAATCGGGTATGGTAAGTGATGGGTCAACCGGATATTGCGTGGCCGAGTACTGGTAAGTGCAATTCTTGACATACTCGGCTTCGCTACGCACCAAACTCTCGGCGGTAGCCTGTTCATTGGCGATAAAGCCGGCTTGGGAGGTGGTAGCTAAACCACTGAGGAAAGCGACTGCGATGATACCCAGGAGGGCCAAAGCCACCAGTGTTTCAATGAGGGCAAAACCCCTCTCGCTTTTCATTTCCCCACCTCAAACCATGAATCATCCCTCCGCCGCATTCAGGCAGCATGCTTACCCCCGGCAGCGCCACCGTGGCTGGTTACTGAAGTTACGGATGATACTCCTGAGTCTATTATCGTTGAATAAGGGTTGGCCGCCAATAGCTCATCAGTCATTTAATCCCAGGTACTTTAGTCCCGTTCGGAGAGCATGCGGTTGCCGTTACCTCACTTTACAGCGGTTAGTTTTTCGGCTAAAATGAAGACACTTCGGCGGGAGTAGCTCAGTGGTAGAGCATCTGCTTCCCAAGCAGAGGGTCGCGAGTTCGAGCCTCGTCTCCCGCTCCATTAATTGAAGCTAAAAAAGCCCTTATGTCTTAATTCACATAAGGGCTTTCCCATATAATGGCACTAATTCACGAGGTTAGCGATAGCGGTGCCTATCATGACAGCACTTAGGATGACTATCACAATAGTCCAAGTATTCAATCTATCGGTTGACTTAACAAGGTTCTCAGAGAGTTTAACAAGATTCTCTATTTGCTCATATGAATAAGCTATAACCACATTTTCAAAATTAGGTTTTTCTCTTTTCAGAATCTCATCCTTCATGTATTCATCACGAAGGTTTTCCATTTTAGTGTGTATTTCCTTTTCCTCTTCTTCACTCAGCATGTTTTCACCTCTCAATATGTTCAAAAATTGTATTTTAAAAGGTATCGTTAAATATACGTTTTGTAGCAGGCACTAATCAGGCGTAGATTCCTGTTTTGCTAGGACAATATCATCAAACTTGTTTGCTGCTTCCTGACAACCGCTACCATTTCCCCAGTTCTTTCAACATCTGAACCACGACCCATACCCAGGCGTTAGCAGTAGTGCCTCCCATAGAAGTAGCCACTGATGCTGCTTCAATAACCTCTCTCTTGGTAGCGCCGGATTCTACGGCAACCTTGGTCTGATAGGTGATACACCCCGGGCACCCTGCTCGCACCGCTATTGCCAAAGCCATTAAACGCTTTATCTTGGTGCTCAGGGCACCATCTTCGTAAACGGCGTTAGTGAAGTTGGTCTGAGCGGCAAATGCCTCAGGCAGTTCCCTTTTAAACTCGTCAACTGATTCCGTTACCTCGTCTAAATACTGCAACTGGCTGTCCATTTCTTACCTCCTTTTTTGTTGAAAGCCGGGCTAATATATCTGGAGTAACAAGGCCTCATCACAACTCAACTTTCATAACCACACATGCCAGCGCCGTCAGATAAACAAGCAAGTTTCTGTGATTACAGTTATTATAGTTGAAATGACACACATTACAAGTCAGCCCGAGCCGCACGATGGATCCGCAAGCTGCCGGTAAAACAAAACGTCCCGTTAAAGAGGGATGCAGCTCCTCTCCATTCAGCACAAAACGTCATTTCTTAAGGGAAGCACCTGTTTACAGTACTGTTTACCTATTTACAAAATGATGTAATCGGTTTACAATGCTACTTGCTAATCAATAATTGAGAACCAATACTTGATATCCTACAATTGAACAGGGGAGTCCAACACAAGGATAAGAATTTCACTACGTTCAGGTGATGGGTATGGGAATACTGCGGCGTGGTCAACCGAGTGATGTACTGTTTCTGATGCCGGTACGTTTGGCTGATGAGAAACTGCCCAGAGGTAAGGTCAGGATGCTTTATTGTGATGCCGGCGGGAAAGTATATGCTGCCATCATTAACAGGTCGATTTATGAACTTGCCCGGGATAGTGCCAGCAGAATGGAACGCAGCCGCAGACCCTACGCTACCCTCGGCTTAGAAACCAGCCCCGGCAAGTATATTCCTACGGCCGTTGAGATCAGCGCTAAGGAAGTGTGGGCTCTGGAACATATTCTGGAACATGCTCTCAAGAAAGGTAGTATACCGGATATACTGAAGAAATATTTAAAGCCGATAATAAAACTCGATGAAGCCAGCCGTGAAGTGTTCATATCAGAGCACGGTAAGCGGCGGCATAGAGCCCGTACGGAAACAACACCGCGGGTACTGAACAGGTTACCGTATTATTCTGAACGCGATATGGAGATT
>CAYOKF010000051.1:0-9465 GCA_964404475.1 uncultured Dehalococcoidaceae bacterium
TATCGCCAGCCTGCCGGTAGCCATCAACCTTCAATGTCACAGTGCCCGTCACAAAGAGGCGCTGTTATAGCAGTTCCATTTCAGGACGTGGCCGTTTATTTGAAATCAGGTGAAGAAACGGGAGTTAATAAGCCATGGAATGCGTTTTTTGTCAGATAATTGACGGGAAGATTCCTTCAGAAATATTATATCAGGATGACCAGGTGGTGGTCTTCCCGGATATTCATCCGGTGGCGCCGACTCATCTGCTCATTGTCTCCAGAAAGCATATTCCTTCCCTGGCCCACCTGTCTGACGATGAGACATCGCTGGTGGGGCACATGGTGAAAGTCGCCAATCAACTGGCGCGGGAAGCCGGTGTTGCCGAGAGTGGCTATCGGCTGGTAATTAACAGCGGGAAGGAAGGGGGACAGGTGGTGCCTCACCTTCACCTGCACCTTCTGGGCAGCCGCCAGCTCACCGAAGGTCTGGGTTAGAGAGCCTCTTTGTTCCGGGATTCTAAAAAGGTAAGCAACCCGGCGATAGTCTTGGCATCACAGATTTCCCCGGAGTTTATCAGCCTGGGGATATCCCTGATAGATACCCGGACCACCTCAATGCTCTCCGTATCCTCAGCGAATAACTGGCTGGGGCTGAGCTCGGTCGCCAGGTAAAGGTAAAGGTATTCGGTACAATAGCCGGGAGTGGAGTAGAAGCCGCCAATCCTGGCTACTTTTCCGGGGAAGTAGCCGATTTCCTCACGCAACTCGCGGCGCACGGCGTCAGCCGGCTCTTCGCCGGGGTCAATTCCTCCGGCGGGTATCTCCAGAAGTTCCTTTTCCACCGGCTTGCGGAACTGCCTGACCAGCAGGACATTATCATCGTTATCAATGACGACCACCGCCACGCAGTCGGCGTGTTCCACAATGTCGCGAGTGGTTTCCCGGCCACCGGCGGTTTGCACGGTATCGACACGCAGCCTGACCGCTCGCCCGTCATAAATTAGCTGGCTGGAAACGGTCTTTTCCAAATTAAGCTGACTCCTCAGGATGATAGATAAGTGCCACCTCATCGCAGTCAGGGAATTTGGGGCAGCGGTAGCACTCCGTCCAGACCTTGCGCGGCAGCTCTGCCTTATCCACCTGGTTGAAGTGGTGCCTGGTAAAGAAAGCCGGCTGGTAGGTCAGGCAAAAAATGGTCGGGATACCCAGCTTGCTTGCCTCTTCCAGGCAGGCGGCTACCAGCAGGTCACCCAGGCCCTTGTTCTGCCGGTCTTCAGCCACCGCCAGTGCCTTAATCTCGGCCAGGTCTGACCAGCTAATATGCAGCGCCGCACAGCCAATAACCCGGTCATCATCCCTGACGACGAAGAAATCCCGGATATTCTCATATAGCTCGCTCAGGGAACGTGCCAGCATCTCGCCTTTGCTGGCGAAGTGATTGACCAGCTTGTGTATCTGGGGTATATCCTTAATCTTGGCTTTTTCTACTTGGTTCACGCCAGTTTTTTCCTTTCAACCTTTCTTCCATAGAGCCGTAAAAGGAGGATTGCGGCTGAATTCTCCAGAACCTAGTCGTCTTCGGGCTAAGTTTGATCGTGACCTTGGCACCATTGTGCAGGGGCAAGTTGATATGCCCGTCAATACTCAATGTCGCTTCATGTGCGGTCTTTACGTTCAGTTTTACTACGGCTGATTGTGACAGTACCAGCGGGTAATTCATACTGAGGTGAGGCACTATCGGCAGCAGCAGGAAATCCCGGCACTGCGGGTAGAGGATAGGCCCGCCCGCCGCCAGTGTGTAGCCGGTGCTGCCGGTGGCAGTCGCCAGAATTACCCCGTCGGCCCTGTAAGTGGTCAGGTGCTGGTCATCAATACTGGTTTCCAGTGAAATCGCGCGCGCAATGGCTCCCCGTGCCACCACCACGTCATTTAGGGCGTGATAAGTCGCCGGCTCTTGGCCTTGAGTTGAGCACTCCACCTCAAGCATAGCCCGTTCGTCGTTCCATCCTTCATCGGTAAGCAGGACGGCAAGCTTCTCTATAGCCTCATCAGCTCTTAGTTCAGTCATAAAACCGAGCTTGCCCAGGTTAATTCCTGTGATTGGTGTCGCCCGGGCAACTGCCACTTGAGCCGCGCGCAAGATAGTGCCATCGCCACCAACGGTAAGTATCAGGCTGGTATCGTCAAGCTTGGCTTTGGCTTCCTTCGTTTCCCAGGCCGAGCAGAGCCAGGTGAGGAAACCGCGGGTGTCCAAAACCCCCTTTATTTCTTCAGCCTTAAGCCGCGTGGCTTCAATCATCGGGTGGTAGAGGATACCGATCTTCTTCACTGTGATAACCTTCCTGCCGGGGGAGTCTCCGGGGACAATGAAAGTGTAACAATTGCCGGCTCAGCGTGTCAAGCAGGACAGCCTGGCTTGCCGGCAGGTGGCATTTGCGCTATACCATTAATATTCTCAGGTATGCTATAATATTGACTTGGGTTCGGGGGTGAGCTATGACCGGGGCGCGCCGCAAGGCGAGAACTGTGGCTCTGCAAATACTGTACGAGGTTGACTCGGTGGGTCATGACGCGGCGGCAGTGCTGGCGCGGGGGCTGACCGGCGTGGATCTATCCGGGGAGAACACAGCCTTTGTCAGTGAGCTGGTGAACGGGGTTATTAGCAATAAAGAGGAGATTGACCGTAATATCAGGAGATTTGCTCCGGCCTGGCCGGTAGAGCAGATAGCGGTTACTGACCGCAACATTCTCCGACTTGCAATCTACGAGATTTTGTTTGATAATAGGGTGTCGGCTAAGATAGCTATCAACGAGGCAGTAGAGCTGGCGAAGAGGTTTGGTAGTGATAATTCGGCAAAGTTTATCAACGGGGTCCTGGGGGCAGTTAGCGCTCTTGCCGGCCAGCAGAAAGCTTTTGAATAAAAAGGGGGTTCAATAGTGGCCACTATTTTTGAGCGAATAAGAGCCATCGTCGTGGAGCAACTGGGAGTTGAAGAGACCGAGGTGGTGCCCACAGCGAGCTTTGTTGAGGATTTAGGCGCTGATTCTCTGGATCTGGTAGAACTGATAATGTCCCTGGAAGAAGCCTTCAGCGATGAGTCACGCCAGGTTTCGATACCGGATGAGGATGCGGAGAAGATAGTTACCATTCAGGATGCCATTGATTATATCCGGGACCAGGGTATTGACGAGGGGTAGTCAGTAACCCGGGTAATTCCCTGTACCGCTTTTCTTGATCATTCACCCATAATCTGTAACACAACCTGCCTTGACCTGGGCCGGTTGTCAAAGTCCACCAAGATTAGCTGCTGCCAGGTGCCCAGAAGCAGTTTATGATTGTTGAAGGGAATAACCGTTGAAGCCCCCAGTAACGAGGCGCGGACATGGGAGAAGCCATTGCCGTCACCCCAGCGGCGGTCATGCTGGTAGGGAATATCTTTCGGGATAATCCGCGCCCACATATCCTGCAGGTCAGCGAGTACGCCGGGCTCATATTCAATGGTGGTGACGCCGGCGGTGGAGCCGGCGACAAAGACGGTCACCGTGCCGTTATCAATCTCTGTCTGCCCGATTTCCCGCTCCACCTGCGGGGTTATGTCAATGATATCACACTCACCCCTGGTCTGGAGACTGATTTTCTTAGTGATTACCATAGCCCACCTCAATAATTTACTTACTCTCAATTCCACAATTATAAGTGAAAAATATTTCAGGATAAAGTTAGCAAGCAATTGTTTTACCTGCAAATATACTTTACAATAGCCCGAACAGTGTATTGAGGGACATAATTATGTTCGATTCGGTAGTAAAAAAGCTAGAACGAGCTGAGTATTGTCTTAATACCCTGAACTCCTTAGCAGAAGAGGCGAGAGGATTCGCCCATATCCCATCGGATAAACAACAAGAGATGAGAGCCAGCCTGGACAGCTTCTTTTTTGAACTTGTTTCTGCTAAAGACTTCTTTTTGCAGGCGATAAATGACCATTATAAGCTCGGTTTAAAAAAAAAGGAGGCTACCGATATAGACCGATTAAAAAGTTGCCTCAAATGCAGAGAAATATCAAGTGCAGGAGGGGTGATAGAGGAAATAGCCAGGGCATTTAAAGACAAGAATTCATGGCAATGGAGAGTCAACAATTATCGTAACGCGGCGACACACCGGGAGTTGCTAAGATTAGGGTACGAAATAAACACCAATTGGAATGACGCAAAGGTGTTTCTACATAAAGACCCGGAGGACCCCGGGCAAGGGAACTTAGATATATTAGGTATAGAAGTTATACAATACTGTGAGGAGTCGTTAGAAAACATGAGGAATTGGCTCGGTAAGTTATATTCGCAGTTGGGTATTTCCAGCGATAACAGAGGGGCAGGGTAACTGTTACCTTATTTTAACTTAGCCGCTTAGCTCACCCCAGAGTATATCCTCCAGCTTAAACACTGGCCCGTCCTGGCAGACCTGCTTCAGACCGTCTTTGGTCTTGACGGTGCAGCCGTAGCAGACACCCAGTCCGCAGCCCATCCTCATCTCCAGGGAAATCTGAGCCGTTTTCACTATGGGGAACTGACGGCTATAGTCAGCTAATGCGTGGTACATACCCACGGGGCCACAGGCGAAAACCTGATCAGCGCGGTCAATACACTCCGGCAGGAACTCGGTCGCCCTTCCCCTTTTCCCCGTCGCGCCGTCTTCAGTGGCGGCCACCATTGCAATGCCACCGGGCAGGAGGTTCTCCGGGTACCGGTTCTTATCAGGTGTGCCGTAGAGCAGAGTTACCCTTTTACCCTGCCTGACGGCTTCATCGGCGAGGAAACGGAGGGGGGCAATGCCGATACCTCCCGCCACCAGCAGCAGGTCAGTGGAGTCCGGGTGAATGGTGAAGCCGTTGCCCAGCGGGCCGAACATATTTACCTTTTCTCCCGGCTGGCGCCGGCAGAGCCACTGCGTGCCCCTGCCGACGACGGTAAAGAGCAGAGCGAGTTTATCCCCGGCGGTCTGGTGGATACTCAGGGGGCGGGGCAGGGTGGTTTCTTCCCCGCAGCGCACCATAACGAACTGCCCCGGTCTGGCAACGGCGGCTATTTCCGGAGCTTGTAGCCACAGGAGATGGCTACCGGGCATAACTTCAATGTTGGAGACTAGCGTGGTTTGGCTTTGCTTCATTTCGGCTCCTTGTTACGGTAATCGGGGAGGGGTTGGGCGGTGTAAATCCGGCTGTCTCTGGAGAGGGCGGCGACGGCGGCCCGCATGGTGTCTAGAGAGGTGAAGCAGGGTACCTGCTTTTCGGTGGCAGCCCGGCGTATATAAAAGCCGTCTCTCTGCGGGATGTGCCCACCGGTAATGGTGTTGACCACGCCGTTAATGGTTCCATCGTTAATAAGGTCAATGATATTCGGGTGTCCTTCGTTAAGTTTCTTGCTTATCATCTTTACCGGCAGTCCCGCGCTCTCAATGGCGGCGGCGGTGCCTTCAGTGGCATAAAGCTTGTAGCCCAGCGAAGATAATTTTTTGATGATGGGCAGCGCCTCTGCCTTGTCGCGGTCGGCAATGCTGAGGAGTATGGCTCCCTGTGGCGCCAGCATCAGCCCGCTGGACATCAGGGCCTTGGCCAGGGCAGCGTCAAAGCTATAGTCAATTCCCATTACCTCGCCGGTGGACTTCATTTCCGGGCCAAGATGGGTATCAACACCCCGCAGCTTGGACATGGAAAAGACCGGGGCCTTGATGCCGATTAGCCTGGTTGGCGGCCACAGTCCGCTCTGATAGCCCTGTTCCTTGAGGCTATTGCCCAGCATCACTCTGGTGGCCACCTTTATCATGGGTACGCCGGTAACCTTAGAGATGAAGGGGACAGTGCGGCTGGCGCGCGGATTAACCTCCAGCACGTACACTGATGACTCCTGATCACTATCACCCGGCATGATGACGAACTGGATATTCATCAGGCCTTTAATCTTGAGTGCCAGTCCAATCCGTACCGTGTAATCGACGATGGTGGCTATCTCCGGTCCGGTCAGGTTGACACCGGGGTAGACAGCCATAGAGTCGCCGCTGTGCACACCGGCGCGCTCGATGTGCTCCATAATGCCGGGGATGAGCACGGTTTCCCCATCGCCGATGGCGTCCACCTCCACCTCCTTCCCCTGCAGGTATTTATCAATAAGAACGGGGTGCCCGGTATCCAGTTCCATGGCGAGGCCCGCATAACGGGTGAGTTCGCTGGAGTTATAGACGATTTCCATAGCTCTGCCACCGAGGACGTAGCTGGGGCGCACCAGCACCGGGTAGCCGATGAGCTGGGCAACGTTGAGGGCTTCGTCCAGCGAGGTTACCCCGCCTCCGGGAGGCTGGGGAATACCCAGCTCGTTAAGAAAGTTCTCAAAACGGCGGCGGTCTTCGGCGAGGTCAATGGCTTCAGAACTGGAGCCGAGCAGGGGCATGCCGGCCTGGGACAGGGGCCTGGCCAGGTTGACGGCGGTCTGGCCGCCAAACTGGACGATTGATGCCGGCGCACCGCCGGTATTGCCTTCGTTTTCCAGTATATCGCGCACGCTTTCTTCATCCAGTGCCTCGAAGTAAAGGCGGTCCGAGGTATCGAAGTCGGTGGAGACGGTTTCCGGGTTGGAGTTAATCATGAGGCTCTGGTAACCGGCTTCCTGCAAAGCCCAGGCCGAGTGCACGCTGCAGTAGTCGAACTCGATACCCTGCCCGATGCGTATCGGGCCGCTGCCGATGACCACTGCCTTGTTTTTATCTGACGGCTCAGCCTCGTTCTCCTGTTCGTAGGTGCTGTAAAAGTACGGGGTGGCGGCGTCAAACTCGGCGGCGCAGGTGTCCACCATCTTGTAGACCGGGCGGACGTTCCAGTAGAGTCGCAGGTATCTCACCTGCTCGGGCAGCCTATCCGCCAGGGTGCTAATCTGGACATCGGAGAAGCCGAGGCGTTTTGCCCGCCGGAGCAGCTCCGGTACCAGCGGCCGGGAGAGGAGTTCCTTTTCCATAGTGATGATATTCTGCATCTTGTCCAGAAACCAGAGGTCAATCCCGGTTCGCCGGGAAATCTCGCGGGGGTTGATGCCCCGCCGCAGCGCTGCCATGATGGCCCACAGCCGGAGGTCATTGGGTTCGAGGTGATAGTAGTTGATGTTCAGGCTGCGTTCCCACTGCGGGTCTTCCCAGAGCAGTGTCCGGTTGCCGAATTCCAGTGAGCGCACCGCCTTCTGTAAGGCAGCCTCAAAACAACGGTCAACAGCCATGACCTCGCCGGTGGCTTTCATCTGGGTGCCGGTAATGCGGTCACCGGCGGCAAACTTGTCAAAGGGCCAGCGGGGTATCTTGACTACTACGTAGTCCAGCGCCGGCTCGAAGGAAGCCATCGTCTTGCCGGTGACGGCGTTGGGGATTTCGTCGAGCCTTTTGCCCGCGGCTATTTTGGCCGCGACCCGGGCGATAGGGTAGCCGGTAGCCTTGCTGGCCAGGGCGGAGCTGCGGCTGACCCGGGGGTTGACCTCGATGACATGGTATTGCTCGCTGTTGGGGTCAAGGGCAAACTGGACGTTGCAGCCCCCCTCCACACCCAGGGCGCGGATAATCTTGAGACTGGCGGTGCGCAGCATCTGGTACTCCTTGTTGGTCAGGGTCTGGCTGGGAGCCACCACGATGCTGTCACCGGTGTGCACGCCCATCGGGTCAATGTTTTCCATGTTACAGACGGTGATGCAGTTATCGGCGCCGTCGCGCATCACCTCGTACTCGATTTCCTTCCATCCCACCACCGATTCCTCCACCAGCACCTGATGGATGGGACTGGCCGCCAGACCGCCTCTGACCACGGTCTCAAATTCCTCCCAGGTGTTGGCAAAGCCGCCCCCCGTCCCCCCCAGCGTATAGGCGGGGCGGATGACCAGCGGCAGGCCAATCTCCCTGGCGGCCTGTGTCGCCTCCTCCAGCGTATTCACGGTCTGGCTCTTCGGCATCGGCTCGCCGATGCTGATTAAAAGCTGCTTGAAAAGCTCGCGGTCTTCGGCATTGCGGATGGTCTGGATTGGCGTGCCCAGCGACTTCACGTTGTATTTATCCAGCACGCCGGCGTCAGCCAGGGCAATGGCCAGGTTGAGCCCGGTCTGCCCGCCGAGGGTTGGCAACAGCCCGTCCGGGCGCTCACGCTCGATGATGCGGGTGAGCATGTCCACGGTGAGCGGCTCGATATAGACGACATCGGCGATGCCTTCGTCGGTCATGATGGTAGCGGGATTGGAGTTGACCAGCACCGAGGTAACGCCCTCCTCCCGCATCGCCTTGCACGCCTGGGTACCGGCGTAGTCAAACTCCGCCGCCTGCCCGATGACGATAGGGCCACTGCCGATGATGAGGACTTTAGAGGGCTTATCTGTCAATTGGTGGCTCCTTTAACAGTCAAACATTAAGAAAGACATCACTATCAAGGCTATCCATAGTACGATAACCAAAAAATAAAACCATTCGGTAATCCAATTTTTAGGGAATACGTATTGTCCTTTCTTGGGAAAGACAACACACATTAAAGAATGCAACCATTTAATTGCTTGATACTTCTGGCAAATTTTGCAAATCCAACTTTGTTGTTCCTTTTGCCGTTTCTTGGGAAAGACAGAAAGTATAAAAAAATGCCACCGTCTCATTGGTTGATAATTCTTGCTCTGTCTAATTTCGCGAATCCATCTTCGCCGTTCCTCGCTTAATTTGCCGAACTCTTCGTTATTTCCATAAAATAAGTCAAGGCCATGGATTCTCCAATTTTTTTCCATCCCTAAATCATCCTCAATTTCTCGCATCCTGGAAAAGTTGAGTTGAGTAATAAACCAATTTCTTAGATACAAGCCTCTCATAAGCAAAGAAAATATTATTGCTACCACACCAAGCGCCAAAATTAACCATCGGGTGCTTTCGGGAAGAGTAGCGTCACTCTGTATAATGCTGTAAGTTACACCGCCAAGTAACGCCATGTTAAGTGTAATAAAGATATTTAGGCCAACCCAATATTGTGTTCCTAAATAATTTGTATAAGATTGGCACATCTCATATTCTTTTAATAATATTTCATCTTTTTCCATACTTCTCTCCCTCCCCCTCGGTTTTTATCTTTTCCCACCCTGCCGCCCTGAAATCCCTCTCGTTCTCCCTTTACCAAAGGGAGAAGCTATCATGTCTCCCCTTTTAGAGTTTCCCCCTTTGAAAAAGGGGGATTAAGGGGGATTTCCCTCCGGGGATTTCCCCCCATACTCTCAATTATGCTCTCAACGACCCTCTCGATATGGGTCAGTACGTCAGCATTAGTAAATCTTAGTATTCTCAAACCAAGACTACTCAGATATTCATCCCTTATTCTGTCATACTCAATCGTCTCGCCAGTGAGGTGATGGCTGCCGTCAATTTCTATAACCAGCTTTGCCCTTGGGCAGAAGAAGTCGACGATGTAATCACCAATGGGTTTCTGCCGGTAGA